>JAGUWE010000028.1 GCA_020062525.1 Patescibacteria group bacterium
ATTTGATAGCCGATTCGTTCAATTATTAGTTCGCCGCAATTTGGACAATGAGTATTTTCCGAAAGCATGCCCGGCATGTTGCCGGTATAAACATATTTAAGACCGGCTTTTTTGCCAATCTCGTAAGCGGTTTTTATTTTTTCAACCGGCGTCTCTGGCAGATATTGAAGTTTCCAGGAAATAGTGCCGGAAAAAGCCGAGACATGCCAAGGGGTTTCAGAGCCCAGTTCTTTTTTCATAAACTGAGCAATTTTGGCTAACATTTTTTCCGAATCCGAAAGTGTGGGAATAATTAAGGTCGTCACTTCTAACCAAACGCCCAGTTTTTTAATTTGTTTTAAATTGTCTAAGACCGGCTGCAAACGCGCGCCGCAATTTTTTTGATAAAATTCATTAGAAAAACTCTTTAAATCAACATTAATGGCATCCAGATAAGGCGCGATTTTTTCAAGAGTTTTAGAACTCATATAACCATTAGAAATCCAGTTATTTTTTAGACCTTTTTCTTTAGCTAATTTCATTGTCTCCAAAGCATATTCCAAAAAGATAGTTGGTTCAGTATAAGTATAAGAAATACTGGGAACCTTATATTTTAAAGCCTCCTCAATAATTTTTTCTGGTGTTAAAGCAAAACCCATTTCTTGAATTTGTTGGCTGGTTACTTTTGGTTCCTTTGGCGCTTGGGAAATATCCCAATTTTGACAATTAGCACAGCGGAAGTTGCAGCCGACAGTAGCTACTGAAAGCGAGAAACTGCCGGGCAAAAAATGAAAAAATGGTTTTTTTTCAATTGGATCAATATTTTCAGAAATAGCGCGGCCATAGACCAATAGATAAAGTTTGCCCTCAATATTTTCGCGTACTCCGCAAATCCCACGTTTGCCTGGCGCAATCAAACACTGATGCGCACAAGTTTGGCAGCGAACCTTATTTTTCTCTAATTTTTGATAAAGATAAGATTCTTTAAGCATAATAATATTATTGTAGCATAATTGGTAGATGATTAACAAATCGCTAAAATTATAATAAGCTAATATAAATTTTTTTATTAGGAGTTCTAAATAATTTATGCGAAAGTTCAAACGGACAGAGTTTGAGAAAATTGTGAAAGAGGGAGTAAAAGCTATTCCGGCAAGGTTTTTGCAAAAATTAGATAATGTGGCCATCGTTATTGAAGATGAACCGACACCAGTTCAAATTAAGAAACTCAATATTAGCCGTGACTGGACACTCTTCGGCTTATATGAAGGCGTGCCGCAGACAGCCCGAGGGGTTAACTATACTGCAGTCCTGCCTGACAAAATAACTATCTTTCAAAAATCGATTGAAGCAATGGCTCGCGACAAAGAAGATATTAAAGAAATAGTCAGAAATACTGTCTGGCATGAAATTGCTCATCATTTTGGAATGAGCGAGGCCCGAGTGCGCCAAGCCGAAGCCAAAAGAAAGAGCAAACAAAGAGAAGAAAAAATATAAAAAATGAAGAGGTGGAAAATTTTACAGCAGCACAATGAATAATATAAAAAAAGAAAAACCCAAAATCAGAAATTGGTCTGGTTACGTAACCAAACATAGTTTTGCTCTGGATTTGGAAGAAGGCGTTTTTACCTGGGCTGAGCCAAGAAAAATCGCGGCCTCGCTCAAAAGATCAGCCGAAGCGAGCCGGCAACGGAAAGGTACACCGTTTCAGTCGGCCATGTCAATGCTTAATTTTTATATTAATCGCGCCGGCAAAAATTTAAAACCGGCAAGAAAGAGAATTTTGGAGCAGGTAAAAACAGAACTGCGAAAATTATTTAAAACTTAAACTTTGTAGTTCGCGGAAAAATTTTGTGGCGGAATAAATTTTATAATACCAGGAAAACAGGGAGAGATAATTTTAGCTGAAACCTTAGATAAAAAGAGACCACCTTGATAGATGGTCTTTTTAAAAGTCTTTTTTTAAGTCCCAGACAAAGCTTTCTAAAATTTCTTTGTCTAGGGGTTCTCCTGAGAAAGATAGATTTAAAACTGGCAAGTCGGTTTGCTCTGAAATTAGGGCTAACTGAGTTTCGCCAATCCGTGTGGGCATGCATTCAAAGGGGCCAACCAACACCACTCCGTCAATCTCTTTTTTTCGCCAGAGTAACAAAGGTAATCCAATGGTGAGCGCTGATTCACCTAAAGGTTTGAGTTTACTTAAATAAGGTTCTGCCGTTTTGAGAATTTCCTCAATGTGATGGTCTTTTTGCCAGCCAAGGGCTTGGGCAAAGATTTGATAGAGCTGGGCTTCAATTTGCCTTTGGAGAAACCAGGTCAGATAGACTTTCCGAAGTTTTTGTTTTTGGATGGTTAATCTTTTTCGGCGCTGATAGGTTGTATAGTTGATCCATTCCCTAAAAGGAGCGAGTTTTACTTTTGCGCCAAGAGCTTCCAGTTCTCTAATTACCTGATTGTTGGAGAACTCATCCAACCTGACATAAATTTCTCCGGTTACCAGAATTCGTGGTATTTTTCTGCCGGTGGCAGTTTGCGGGATTTTTTTGAATTCTTCAGTTGCTTCCTCAGCCAGTTGTTTTGCGCCCCAGAGTTTTTTAAAGCCCGACCAGTCGTTAGACGTTTTTAAAACCATATTTTCAGCTTTTCGGAGATACTTTTCAAAAACCCGTTCGCTTTCACCGGAATTTTCTTCTCCCGGTCTTGTTTCTAAAAGAGCATCTTTGAGAAAATCAACAAAAGTTATAAAAGCCCAGGATTTGGCAATCATTGGACTGTCAAATTGATCGCTTAATCTGTAACCGGTTTCCGAAGTTGGCGAAATGACCTTGACGCGTTCTGATAAGCCGAGTTTTTCCAAGATAATTTTGGTCAGTAATTGGTATTGGCCAAAACGGCAAGGTCCGCCGGCCCGGGGCATAAAATAAGAAAATTGTTGCTCCGGACGGTTTTTTAGATAGTTAAGCAGTGCGCTTAATGTCACAATCATTGGCAGGCACTCTTTTCCCGAGGTGTGTTTGCGACCCATTTCTAATGTTTCCTGATCAGCCATTGGTAGATATTCGACTTCAGTTCCTAATTTTACCTTCAGAAGAGCTGAGACAATGCGAGAGCCCTCACCCATCCAAGGAAACAATACTTTGTGTTTTTCGCCAGCTTTTAAAACCTCACCCTTGGCTTCAAAGTGGCTTAAATCAGGGAGACGGGTTTCCTCTTTTGGTTGATAGTTTGGGATACTGTAGAGAAACGCTTCAATTCTGGTTTTGAATCCGGCTTGTCCGGTGTAGGCGTCGGATTCTAAAATAGTGTAGGGTTTGTCCTGAGACAGATACTGGAAGAAATGAAGCAGGAAACTGTCAGGACCGCAGGAATAGACCGAGAGCCAAAGAGGATAAACTCCGGTTTTTCGTCTAATTTCGTAAGCTGCTTGCAAAAGTCGATGGCCATAGCCCCAATAAATGTTTTCAAGGTTTGGAGCTGTGCCTTCCAACGGATAACACTCAACCGGCAGGGCAATGGCGCCTTTTTCTTGGATGGTTTCTGAAATGCCGGCCGATAAGATTGGAGAATTAACAACATAGGGATGGCCCAAAATCGTAATCACTGGCATCTGATTTTTTCTGCCAAATTCCAGGGCCCGTTTTCCAATCTGTGTTAATTCCTGCTCAAATTCGTTTTGGGCTTTGACTGCTTTTTTGAAAGCGGCCCAGGTTCTCCAGAGTGAACAACCCAATTGAAGTCCTAATTTCAAAAACTCTTTTTTATTTTTCTGGTAGCCTTCTTTAAAATTCAGAAAGGGTTGAAGGATTTTGGCTGATAACTTTGGCGTAAACATATCTGGCGCGGCCTGCGAGAGGGGACAGACATAACATCTTTTTTCTTCCTTTTTGCCGGGAATTTCAATAATTTTGGGAAGAAAAATGAAATCTTTGTCTTCCAGCCTTTTAGCTTCGCCGGCCCAAACCTGAAGGGGCGCGCAAAAACTGGTTTGACAAAGTTTCGTTCCCTGTTCCAGTGATTTCAAACCGCTTTTCTCAAGTAATTTGATTTTAAAGCCCAATTCTCGGAAAAAGGTAATCACCAGGGGCAAAACTTCTTCTGTTTCCAGTCCTCGCGGAATGCCAATCGTCTTTTTTGCCAGTTTCTCTTCTTTCCCAGCAATTAATTTTTCAATTAATTTTTCTCTTTCCAGGAAAGGTTGGGGAGTCAAAACTTGACTTTTGCCTATTTTTTCATATTTATCACAAGCTCCTCCCCAAAAGAACTGATTTTCTTGAGAACCAGTTTTTACCTTGATTACTTGAATGGGGCATAAATTTCCCTCAAGGCAACCATCTTTGGAGCGACAACGAAATTCTCTTTTCTCTAAGACCTGACTTTCAAGAAATTTTTCTAGATTTAAAGAAGATAATTCTCCTATTTTTTCTGCCATTTCCTTTTTTGCCAGAAGAGCAATTCCCAAAGCTCCCACACTGCCCGGTGAAGGTGGCACGATAATCGGCTGACCACTAACTTTGGCTAAAGCGCAAGACAAAGCTAAATTCTCGGCTGGTTTTCCCTGAAGAAAAATTTTTTGGCCATAATCTCTCAAACCCTTGACTCGATTGTTATAATTTAAAACAATCGAATAATAGAGTCCAGCTATTATTTCTTCAAGCTTGGCGCCTTTTCTTTTAGCTTCATCAATCTGCTCAGCAATGAAGACCGCGCAATGTTGACCTAAATCAACTAAGCGGGGAGATTCTAAAGCCATTCGTCCAAACTCCTTGACATCTCCAATTCCCAAAAATTGAAGTTGCTCAGCTATGAAAGAACCAGTACCAGCCGAACAGACCGTATTCATACAGGAATCAACTACTCTGCCCATTTCTAATCTGGTAAATTTGGCATCCTGACCCCCAATATCAACCACTGTGTCAACTTCTGAATCGTAATAAACAGCCCCTTGAGCATGAGCAGCAATTTCATTGAGCACAAAAATTTGTTGCTGATATTCTTCGGATAAAGAAGCTCGTAAAAGTGAGGCGACAATCTCTCTGCCAGAACCAGTACAGCCAACGGTTTTAATCATATTCAAGTATTTCGAAGGGATTTGTTGGATAAGATTTTTGGCTGCCTGAACCGGTTGACCTTTAGTTTCACAATAGGCCTCAAAAATTGGCGAATCAGTTAGAATAACCAATTTTGAACCAGTAGAACCAATATCTAAACCTAAAATCAAGTTCTCTGATACTTCTTTATGGTTGAAAGAAGAATCAATTTTAGTTACTTGGGTTAAATAATTTTTGAGACCGGGATGAAAAACTAAGGTTGAAGGGATGATCTTTCTTTGAGGTATCGCTTTTTTCTCTGAGCCTACTAAAGCTGCTCCTAAAGCCTCAAAATACATAGCTTGAGGATAAATTTCTACTTGAATTCCAGCTAAATTCTCTTTGATGGTTTGTAAAATCCTTTGGGAAATTGATAATCCACCAATAAGGAAAACCTTAGAGGAGGCCTGAAGTTTTAGAGCTAAAGATGCCGCATTTTTAGCCGAAGAATCTAACAAAGAAGCAATTACTTCTGCTAGGCTATGACCCTGGTTCAAGAGATGGGTAAAATCAGTCTTCATTGTTACACCGCAGCGAGAGGTAATTTCCAGAGCTTTTACTTTTTCGACTTCCACTAATTTGTCAGCTTGAACAAGATCTAAACCAACTCGAGCTAAAATCTGGTCCAAAAAACTACCCGTTCCAGCAGCACAACGTGGATTTTGCAAAAACTTAACTATTCTTTCACCATTTGTTTTAAAAGCTGAAAAACCTCCTCCTCCAAGTCTAATGAAAGTCAATTCTTGTTTTGGATTAAGAAACTTAAGGGCTTTTTCCAGAGCCACTCTTTCAACAATCGAAGGAAAAGGTAATATTTCCCGTAACCTGCCGGTAAGGACAACCTTATCCTCTTTGCCAATTTGCCATTTTTCTTTAAGTTCTTGCCAGATTTTCTGGATTTCTTGCTGATGTTCTTTCCAGAAATTCTCTTTAATCTTGCCGTTTTCTAACCAGACGGCTTTAAAACTTATTTTTCCCAGATCAATCCCAATGATTCTCATTTTTTTTACCTCCTTTTTATTTGTAATTTGGAAAAGAACGGCTTTTTTAAGAGTAGCAACGCTTTAGAATTTTGTCAAAAGGGAATGATTTTTGCTAAAATTAAGAAAGAAGTGATTTTCAAATTGGGAAGGTTTGTCGGGCGGGATAAATGATTTTATTGCAGTTATCTGCTGCATAAGTTCACATAAATCTTGACTTTTTATAAATAATAAGGTACTCTGGAGGTAAGTAAGTTTCTTGTTTACCTTTCCTTGCATATAACCTATGTGAGCCAGAGAGATAAAATAAG
>JAGUWE010000046.1 GCA_020062525.1 Patescibacteria group bacterium
AAAAAAGGCCAAAAACCTTGAAGGTTTTCCTTATGATATCAGCGCTCGCTCGCCCGCCTAAATTTTTTTTTCAAAAACTTTGGCGGGTCTCGCTCGCTTGATAATAAAAATACGGATGTTTTTTAAAAAATTGGCTATTAGTTTTCTTTATCTTCTTCATCTTATTGTTGTTACTCTTTGGTTTGGGCTTTTTTTGGTACCAAAGTTTTTTTGGCCGGGCCGCGTTATTTTTCATTTTTGGTTTATCTTTATTTTTATACTAATCCAGATGGTTTGGGGCGTGGTTTTAATACCTTACATGAAAAAATACCGCCTCGTCTGCCCTTTAACGACTTTAATGCAGTTTCTTCGCGGTTATCCGGTTGCTGACAAAAGAAACTTTGACCATTCTTTTATTGGAGAATTTTTAGCTCATTTTAAAATTAAAGCCCCTTACGGCTCCATTGGATTGATTAATTATTTAAGTTTAATTTTAATCACTATCCAATATCTACTTTTTAGAAATTAGGAATTAGAAATTAGAAATTTTAAAATTATGTCCTCAAAAATTCTCTCAGCTGCTCCGGTCGGACTTGAGTGCGCCTTGGTTGAAGTTGAAGCCGATATTTCAGCCGGATTGGGCAGTTTTGTGGTCGTGGGCTTGCCAGATACCTCGGTTCAGGAATCACGCGAGCGTGTCCGTTCAGCAATTAAAAATAGTGATTTGGCTTTTCCGCGAACCCGCATTACAGTTAATTTAGCGCCGGCTGATTTAAAAAAAGAAGGACCAGCTTATGATTTGCCTTTGGCCGTTTCACTGCTTCTGGATTCAGGACAAATTAATAATGAATCAGAACTGCTTCGCGATTCCCTTTTTATTGGCGAACTTTCGCTTGATGGCACATTGCGGCCGGTCAATGGCATTCTACTGGCGGCGTTACTCTGTCAGGAAAAAAAAATTAAAAATCTTTTTCTACCTAAAGACAACACTAATGAAGCAACGTTGGTTGAAGGCCTAAATGTTTATCCCACAGAAAACTTAGGGCAGCTTATCAATCATCTAAATGGCAAAGAATTGATTGGGGCCAAAGAAAAAACACCGCTACCGCTCGAGCCGGAATTAAATTTTGAAATTGACCTGGCTCATATCAAGGGCCAGGAACACGCCAAACGAGCTTTGGAAATCGCGGCGGCTGGCGCTCATAATGTTTTAATGACTGGACCACCAGGCACTGGTAAAACTCTTTTAGCTAAAGCTTTGCCTTCTATTCTGCCGCAACTGACATTTGAGGAGGCCTTAGAAGTGACGAAAATTTACAGTGTCAGCGGGCTTTTGCCGGAAAATCAACCGCTCATTACCAGACGGCCTTTTCGTTCGCCCCATCATACCGCTTCAGGCGTATCTTTGGTCGGCGGCGGCACTTGGCCCCGCCCCGGCGAAATCAGTTTGGCTCATCGCGGTGTCTTGTTTCTGGATGAATTTCCCGAATTTCCTCATAGTGTCTTAGAAAATTTGCGCCAACCCTTAGAAGATGGAGTAATCACTGTTTCTCGGGCTTCTGGTAGTTTAAAATTTCCAGCCAAATTTATTTTAGTAGCGGCGCAAAATCCCTGTGCCTGCGGTTATTACTCGGATCCTGACCGCCAATGTCTTTGTTCAGCGGGCCAAATTATTAAATATAGAAAGAGGGTCTCTGGCCCCTTACTTGACCGCATTGATCTTCACATTGAAGTGCCAAAAATTAAATTTGAAAAATTAGCCACTGAGACCGAAGCTGAGAATTCAGCCAAAGTCAGAAAAAGAATTGAGAGAGCTCGCCGAATCCAAATTCAAAGATTTGAAAAATTAAAGATTCTGACCAATGCGGAAATGTCTTCGCAGTTGGTCAAAGAATTCTGCCAGGTCGGCGCCCAAGCCCGCGAACTTTTAAAAAATGCGGTCAGCCAGCTTCATCTTTCAGCCCGCTCTTACTTTCGTATTCTTAAACTTAGCCGCACTATCGCTGATTTAGCTGAATCTGAGACCATTGAACTTCAACATCTGGCCGAGGCCTTGCAATATCGGCCAAAAGCGGAGTGAAATAAATCAACGGGCTTTTTCTGTCATTCCTGCAAAAGCAGGAATCTAGACCCCGGATCAAGTCCGGGGCGACAAAAGGGATTGTCATCCTGAACTTGATTCAGGATCTCTAATAAAAACCAGCTGACGAAAATTTCGCCAGCTGGTTTAATTTTGAATTTTGACCCTTTGACAGGATCAAGACATAATTTTTCTTAATAATACCTGAGCGGATTTTGCTTAGCCGAGCCGGCCATAACTTCAAAATGAACATGTGCTCCGGTGGAACGGCCGGTGGAACCCATCAGGCCAATCACTTGGCCTTTTTTGACTGTTTGTCCGGTGCTGACATTTAATTGGTTAAAGTGGCCATAAAGTGTCCGCATGCCATTGGTGTGACGAATAATAATTCTTTTGCCATAACCCCCAACCCAACAGGCCGATTCTACTACTCCGCTTTCAACGGCATAAATCGGCACATTATAACCGCAGGCAATATCAATAGCATGGTGGCGCCAAGAATAATACTGGGTAATGCGCCGGCAGGTAGTCGGCCAAATAAATCCCAAAACACTCCGGGGGGTTGGAGCTTCATAATATTGTTTAATTGCGCCAAGAGGAGAAAGAGACTTGGGTTGAATAATAATTTTTTTCCCATCAGGAACAACAATTATTTCACCAACTTTAAGACCGCTAACCTCAGTCAGGTTGTTATAAGCTAAAATTTTATCAGAATCAACTTTAAAATTTTTGGCGATTTTTTCCACAGTATCACCCTTTTTAATTTTATAAGTCAGGCCGCTGGTTGGTAAAATAGCTAATTTTTGGCTTGGCTGAAGGGTACTATAAATTGATAAATTATTCTCCCACAAAATAGTTTCAACTGAAACACTGAACTTTTTAGCAATTGAACTGAGAGTATCACCGCTTTTAACAACATAAGACTCAATTGAAGTTCGGATATAAGGATAATAATCTTCCGGCGCCGTGGTCACGATCTGAGGTTTAAGCAAAGTATCTTCTTTTAAGGAAATTTTTGTCCAATCCTCGGCTTCTTCGGTTTTATCAACTAATTGAGGTTCAGCTTTAGCCACTCCTTCAATATCAAGATAACGACAAACTCTTTTGGGACTTTTACTATCAATAACCATTTCTTCCTCAATTAACTCAAAAGATTCTATCTCCTCGGGACTTTTGGGAACTAAACGAGATATTAAACTTTCTTTTTCAATGGCCAGTAAATCAGCATTGCGGTTATCATGAGCTTTAATATTAGAGACAGCCACAAAAATCGCTAAAGCAATAATAATAAAATGAATTAAATGACGGTTGCCTAAATAATAATATAATTTATTTTGAAGAGGCGCTAACCCTCTCTTAAATTCTTGTTTTAAAAAAGAATAGAGGCGATAAAGCCAAAGTAAAATAAATCGACCACCAAAACGATAAAAAATTTTGATTAAGATAACAATCAATTTAACTAAACAAATAAAAAAGAGGGTTAACAACTTTTTAAGCAAGATTAACCCTTTGACCAGCCAAATTAGAATTTTTAACGCTACTTTTTTGATTGATCTACTAATATATTTTTAATTAATTATTATTCAAAGCAACTGGTTCAATCAAATGCCAATTCTTTTCTTAGTAGAGCAACCACTAAGAAGTTTAACTCGGACGAGATATCTTGTCAAGAGCAACTCATCTGCTATACTGAAGATACGCAAATTGCAGTCATCGCGAGTCCCGCCCTTTCCGAGTAAGGGGCGGGATGTGGCGATCTCTTATTCAAAAATTCAAAATCCTAAATCTCAAATCCTAAACAAATTCCAAATCCAAAATTCCAATTTTTCAAACTATTTCAAATTAACGTCTTAAAAATTTAACTTTATGGAAATATTTTTCATTATTATCATTTTTCTTGCCTGTTTTGGTCTTTTTTTCTATATCCTAAACCAAAAATTTAAGGGCATTCTTGAACGAGAGAAAAATGACCAAGGCATTTTAATGCTCCAAAATCAACTCAATGAATTAACCAAAGCGGTTGACGGCAAGTTAAGCGAATCGCATCAAGTAATTCACGCTCAATCTAATATTACCCATCAGATTTATCGCGAACTAAGTGAAAAATTGGCCAAACTTGAAGAAACCAACAAACAGGTGATGAGTTTTACTGATCAACTGCAGTCCTTGCAGGATATTTTAAAAAATCCGAAACAGCGCGGCATTCTGGGCGAGTTTTATCTGGAGACGCTTTTAAAAAACGTTCTGCCGCCCAATACTTACAAACTTCAATATAATCTGGGCAAAGACGAAAATGGGGCGGATTTGATTGTTGACGCTGCTATTTTTATCCAAAAGAAAATTATTCCCATTGATGCCAAATTTTCTTTGGATAACTACAATAAAATTGTGGCGGAGAAGAATGAATCAGAAAGAGAAAAATTAGAAAAACTTTTCAAACAGGATTTAAAAAACCGCATTGATGAAACCGCCAAATACATCCGGCCGGAAAAAGATACCCTAGATTTTGCTTTTATGTTTATTCCGGCTGAAGCGATTTATTATGATTTGCTGGTCAATCAAGTTGGCGCTGTTAAAGTTTCAACTCGTGATCTTTTAGAATATGCTTTTCAGGAAAAACGCGTCATTATTGTTTCACCGACTTCTTTTTTTGCTTATCTGCAGACCGTGCTTCAGGGACTGCGGGCGTTGCAAATTGAAGAATCAGCCAAAGAAATCAGAAAACGGATTGAAATTTTAGCCAAACACTTGCTTAATTATGATGAGTACCTAAAAAAATTAGGCAATAACTTAACCACCGTGGTTAATTCTTATAACACTGCCTACAAAGAATTTGCCAAAATTGATAAGGATGTTGTTAAAATCGCCGGCGGTGAAAAACAAATTGAACCCTTGTCTTTAGAAAAACCAAAAAGTGAATGAATGAAAATAAAAAAAACAATCAACTTGCCAAAGCCATTTATTCAGCCGTGGCTTATTTTGATATTTTTGATTACCCGCTGACACTTGAGGAAATTTGGCAAAATCTTTATTTTGAAACACCAGCGGCCAAAAAATTCTTAGCCTCAGAGGTCTTAGCCGAATTAAAAAATAATGAAAAGCTGAAAAAACAAATTGAAACAAAAAATGACTTTTATTTTTTTTCCGGCCGGGAAAAAATCATTGAAACGCGGCTTTGGCGCTACGGCTTAGCTGAAAAAAAATATAAAATCGCTTTAAGAATCGCTAAAATTTTTAAATTTATTCCCTTTATTGAAATGATAGCGATTTGCAATTCCTTGGCTTTTGCCAATAGCCGCGAAAATTCAGACATTGATTTTTTTATTGTTTGCCAAAAAAAACGAATTTGGTTGGCTAGATTCTTCACGGTGGCTATTATTAAATTTTTAAACTTAAGACCCAAGCCCAATAATACTAAAGATAAAATTTGTCTAAGTTTTTTTATTAGTGAGGAGTTTTTGAATTTAGAAAAAATTGCTTATCCTGATGATGTTCATTTTCAATTTTGGCTCAACCAAATCCACCCTCTTTATACCCGAGCTGAAATATATCAAAAGTTCTCCCAAGCCAACCAGTGGTCAAGAAGTAAACTGCCCAACTTATCGGCGCCTTTGCCAAATTTAAGAAGAAAAATAAAAAGCGTACGATTTAATTTTTTAAATTTTTTCAACTGGAGTGTTTTTGATTGTTTAGAAACTTTAGCTAAATTTTTTGAAATGAAAATACTCCCGGCCTATCTTAAAAATATTGCCAATTTGAACGGCCGGGTTATAGTTAGTGATCAAATTTTAAAATTCCATCCTCGCGACCGCCGCCTGGAATACAAAGAGCTTTTTTTGAAAAAAGTGGCTTTATTTGAGTAACAATTAAAAAGCGAGGAAAGTACTTTTTAGAAGCATCCGCAGGCGAGCGGGCATGGTTTTCGCCAAAGGCGGAAGAGCGAGCCGAGGACCTGAGTGAGCGAGCACGCTGGGCGAGCGAACGTCTTCTAAAAATTACTTTTCGAGCAACTTTAATTAATTTATGAAAGGAAAGCTTGAAAAATTAATTGAGTATCTTTTTTATCTTTTTATTTTTCTTCTGCCCTGGCAGACAACTTTGATTTTGCGCGAGCCGCGTCTTAATAAACAAGTTTGGGAATATGGCAAAATCAATCTCTACGGCGTGGATTTGCTTTTAATTTTAATTTTTTTTCTTTGGCTCATTTGCGTTTTTTTAAATCGCCAATTGCCTAAAGGAAAAATAGACCGCAAAAAATTGCCGCTTTTTCTTTTGAGCGTTCTTTTTGTTCTCTGGGCTGCTTCATCTTCTTTTTGGGCAGCGGACAAATTATTAGCGTTTTATTGGACGGTTAAAGTCGCCGGGGTCATCGCTTTGTTTTGGCTGATTTTAAACCTTAATCTTAATTTTAATTATTTAGCGCTAAGTTTTATTTTAGGCGGAGTAATCCAAGCACTTTTGGCTGCTTGGCAATTTATCAACCAGCAAACTTTTGCTTTCAAATGGCTGGGTTTGGTTTACCACAATATGGCCGAAGCCGGTACTTCGGTAGTCCAAACTGATTGGCGAAGATGGTTGCGGGCTTATGGCGGATTGCCTCATCCTAACATTTTAGGCGGCTTTTTGTTGGTCGCTGAACTTTTGACCATTAGCTTTTATTTAAAACTTTACGAAAAATTGGAAAAACTTTGGACAAATGAAAAAAAAGTGGAATTTAAAAAAATGGTCTGGCCGATTTTAGGAGCTCTTACGGGCTTTGCCATCATTTTTATCGGTTTAATTTTTTCTTTCTCCAGAGCGGCTTGGTTGGGGTTGATTCTGGCTTTTATTCTTTTTTATCTTTACTGCTTTGTCCAAAAGAACAAATCTTGTTTGGTTAGCTTATTTAAATTAAACATGGTGGCGCTTCTAATTTTTAGCAGCTTATTTCTTATTTACCAAGAACCGTTTTTAAGCCGCTTTCAAGGCCAACAAAAATTAGAGCAACAATCATTAACAGAAAGGACCACTTATCAAAAACAATCCCAAAATTTAAGAGAAAAACACTTCTGGTTTGGCGTTGGTATGGGCAACTACACTTTGGCGGTCTATCAGCAAATTAATAAAAATTATCCGGCTCGCTTTTATCAGCCGGTGCATAATGTTTATTTGCTGATCTGGTCAGAATTAGGCCTTATCGGTCTAGCACTTTTTTTATCCATAATTTTTTATTCGCTATTCCTAATTCTTAATTCTAAATTTTTAATTTCTGTTAAAAAAAATAAAATCAACCTTTGGACTCTGTCTTATCTTGCTATATTTATCTCTTTCTTAGTAATGATGTTCTTCGACCACTGGCTCTGGAGTAGCCACTTCGGGGTACTTCTTTTTTGGTTGATTTTGGCGCTATCTTTAAAAACTAAAGAATTAGAAAAATGAAAAGTCTAGGTCTTTCTTCACTTTCAAATTCGTTAAAAATTTTTACCCCAAAAGAAGAACTGAAAATTTTTTATTTTAGTATTGCTCTTTATAACCTTGCTATTTCTTTAGTCCAAATCTTTATACCCATCTACTTATTTAAAAAAGGATTTTCTTTTAGTTCAATTTTATTATTTTTTGCCCTCAGCCAATTGGGGCGTTTGTTATTTTTACCTCTTGCTGCCCATCTTTCAAGTTTTTTTGGCGCTAAAAAAATTATCGTCATTGCCTTTGTTTTTCAAGCAATCTATTTTTTCTTTTTGCAAAAAATAGATTACTTTTCCGTTGGTTTTTGGGGGAGTGTTATTTTTTATGGCGCAATCTGGGCTTTTTTATATCTGCCTTGTGCCATACATTTTTCAAAAATTGCTCCAAATGAAAAACGGGGTAAAATTATCGGGCAAATTAACAGCTATTCTGCTATTTTTTCAGCCGCGGGGCCGCTTCTTGGAGGGATAATTATTTTTCAATATGGATTTAATTATGTTTTTTTATTATCAATTTTAATAATAGTTCCGGCTATTACCCTACTTCTCTCCACCCCTGAAGTATCAAAAATCAGAAAAATTAATTTTAGTTTAGTAAAAATTAAAAAGGTTTATCCTGATTTAATCGCCAATGGATTTTTTAATTTTCAGACTCTTATTAATTTTATTATGTGGCCTCTTTTTATTTTTATTATTATTCCCCAATATCAGACCATCGGCTTTATCCAAACCATCTCTTTATTTATCTCTTTAATTGCTTTTAACTCTATCGGCAAATTAACGGATAAATTTAATAGAAACAAATTATTATTTATAGGCAGTGTCTTAAACGGCATAACAGGAAGTTTAAGAATTTTAGCCAATTCTCCGCTAAAAATATTTCTCTTTAATACCATTTCAATTTTTACCGGACCTCTGCAAGCATTTTCTTGGACCGCAAAACTCCAAGAACACTTGGATCAAGAAGTCAGAACGGAATATATGACACTTTTTGAAATCGGCGGAACACTAATCACCATAATTGGACTGGCGGGATTTATTTTCTTGTCCCGAATAATGCCTTTTAAAGAAATTTTGATTTATGGAATAATCGCCGGTTCGTTGTCGGGGATGTTTATAAATATAGTGAGGAAATAAAATTTGTATAACAGGCCTCTGCAAAAGATGAGATACATCGGTAACACCTCTAAATTACCAAGATCTGGTAAAATAGAGGGTATCTAAGTTACCTAAAAGTATCTCATCTATGTATC
>JAGUWE010000120.1 GCA_020062525.1 Patescibacteria group bacterium
AAAAGCATCCACATTTTCCAAAAATTATTCCACGTAAAATATTGCCATGGCTTTTATTTTACGTGATTATACCTTATCACGCATCATACTTTGAAAAATTTTCTGACTTCTTTATCATTGCCAATACTTTCTGCCACAATCAATCTTAACTCTCTTTCAGATAAACCAAAAAAATCTTTTAATAATCCTATCTCGGCTTGACAATTAAAAGGATGTATCCAAACACTTTTTTGTAAAGGATAAAAATCCAATTCTTTTAATTTGCCTCGAAATGATTCTCGGTAAAGTTTTTTCAGTTGAGAAATATCAAAAATAACTATCCTCCATTTTTTATCCCATCTTTTAGGTTTTTTTATTTCTAAAGAATCGATTTGTAACCAACCCGCCTTCACTTTGCCTTTCTCAGTTAAGGTAATGTAAATTTGGTGGTTATTTTTTTGAAATTCTATTAAACCTTGTCTTCTTAAATTATAAAAACCATCCCAAATTTTTCTTTTTGAATATTTTCTCCATCGTTTAGAACTTTTTAAAAGATTGGTTATAAAAAAAGGGGAAGTGGCGGCTATTGAAATTGCACCTGCTAACATCAACCAAGAGAAAATGTCTTTGGTAATCTCAGCTCTCGGTTTTTTAAAATAGTACTTATATTTTTTAAAGTTCATGGTTTTTATTACCGTAAAATAAAAGCCATGGCAATATTTTACGGGAAAGGGTTTTCAGTTTGAATATTTATTTAATACTTAAATTTTCAATTTTCAAACAATTTGTCATTCCTGCGAAACTTGTCCTCGAGAAATCGGGGAGCAGGAATCCAGTAATTATTCTATTTTCATTCTGGATCCCGCATCTCAGCCCGAGGCTGATTCGCCTTCGGCTGGAAAGCCCGGGATGACAATTGAAAATTGGGTCATTGAAAATTGATTGGAAATTGGAAATTGGAATTTTCCGCCATTTGGCGGATTATTCTCTTGTTACTCTCAAAATTTCATCCAAAGTTGTGATGCCGGCAAGGGCTTTAATCAAGCCATCATCAATCATTTCAGTCAGGCCTTCTTTAAGGGCTTGAGCCCTTATTTCATCAGTGCTGGCGCGTTTCATAATTAGTTTTTTAATTTTCTCTGACATTTCCAAAACCTCAAAAATGCCGACTCTTCCCAAATAGCCGGTCTGGCTGCAAAGTTTGCAACCTTTACCACGGTAAAGCCGAATTTTAATTTTTCTTTGACCGCTAAAAACTCGTTCAATTAGTTTTGGTGAAAATTTAGCGGCTAATTCTTTTTTTTCAACTTGATAGCTTTCAATACAACGGCTACAAATTTTCCGCACTAATCGCTGGCCGATAGCAATATTAACCGTCGAGGCAACTAAAAATGGTTCAATGCCCATATCCAACAGCCGCGGCAGAGTCGTCGGCGCATCATTGGTGTGCAAAGTTGATAAAACCAAATGACCAGTCATCGCTGAATTAACCGCAATATCAGCTGTTTCTTGATCGCGGATTTCACCGACCATAATAATATTTGGATCTTGGCGGACAATGGCGCGAAGGCCCGAGGCAAAAGTTAAATTGGTTTTAGGATTAACTTGAATCTGATTGACACCTTCAATATCGTATTCCACCGGATCTTCAATGGTGGAGATATTAACCTCAGGGGTATTTAAAATTTTTAAAATCGCGTATAAAGTGGTAGTTTTACCACAACCAGTCGGCCCTGTAGCTAAAATCATACCCCAAGGACTTTTAATCGCTTGTCTAATCTTCTTTAAATCTCTCTCAATTAAACCTAAGTCCTCCAAGGCAAATTGCCGGGCTTTTTCAGAAAGGATTCTCAGAACAACTTTTTCGCCGTTAATTATCGGCACCACTGAGACCCTGACATCAATTTTTTTCCTCCCGACGCTAAATTTTAATTTACCATCCTGAGCGGACTGATGTTCATCAGTTCGCAGGCGGGCTAAAATTTTAAGGCGGGCAATAATTAGTTCGTTAATATTTTGAGGAATCTGCAAAACTTCATGCAAAATGCCATCAATGCGATAACGGACATTGGCAATCTTCTCGTGCGGTTCAATATGAATATCAGAGGCCTTATTTTCATAAGCATAATCTAAAATGGCGTCCGTAATTTTAACAATCGGCAAGTCCTCGGGTCGAACCGATGAGGCAACGGCTATATTTTTTTCAATAATCTGATTAAATTCTTCCTTAATTTCTTTTCGATAATTGGTTAAAGTGTTTTTTAGTGCTGTTGGTGTAGCATAGTAAATATTTATCTCTTCGCCAGTTTTTTTATGAATATGCCGCGTAATCTCTAAATTTTCCGGGTCAGCCATTGCTAAATGAAGACCCGCTCCGTCGCGGCGAAAAATAATGGTCTGCCAGTGAGCAGCGGTTATTTCGGGAATAATTCTCAATACCTTTTCATCAATGCTTTGGGTTGCTAAATTAACATATTTATAATTCTTTTTTTGAGCGATTAATTGCCCCAGATGCTCATCAGTAATATAGCCGCCCTCAACCAAAACCTCAAGCAGTGAAAGATTCTCTTGAGCAGAAAGTTTAACTGCTTGCTCAAAATCCCGCGGCGCTAAAAAACCGCCTTTGACCAAAATTTCTTTGAGTTCGGTCTCGCTTAAATTCATAGTATTTGTCAGTTGTTAGTTGCCTGCCTCGCTAAGTCAGGGCGGGTCAGTTGTTCCTTAACAATCTGACTAATAACATTGCCCGTTGTTTTGCCTTTTAATTCCGCCATTACTGCGCCCATAACGCGGCCAAAATCAGCCGGTCCCGCCGCTCCAACTTTAGCAATAATTTCTTTAACTTTTTGCCGCACCTCTTCTTCTGAAAGCTGCTCTGGTAAAAATTGCTCTAAAATAACAATTTCTTGTTGTTCTTTTTCTGCTAAGTCAGACCTTGCTCCTTTTTGATAATCCAAAATCGCTTCTTGTCTTTTTTTAATTTCTGAAAAAACTACACCTATTACTTCTTCATCGGTTAATTCTGAGAGTTTGGCTAAATCTCCAAGTTTCTCGGTTTTACTTAATTTAGTCCTCTTTTCAATTTCTTTATTTTTAATTGTGGTCTGAAGCAGGCGCAAGGCAGAAATTTTCAATTCTTCTTTAGCTTTAAATGCCTTTTTAAAAATCTGATTAATTTTTTCTTTAAGCATAAATTTAGAATTTAAAATTGGCAAAGGGTTACGGTTAGAGCAACTTTAAATCAAGCGTTTATCTTCTTGTTTTAATTAAATAGGTCTTAACTTTATCAATTATTTCTTTGATTGAAAGATCGCTTTTAACTAAATAATCAACGGCGCCGAGATCTTTGCCTCTTTTAATATCCTCTTCTTGCCCCAAGTTAGTCAAAATAATAACTGGGATTTTTTTGGTTTTCTTATCTAGTTTTAATTCTTCTAAGGTCTCAAACCCATCTTTAATTGGCATAACTAAGTCCAGCAAAATTAAATCTGGCGTAGTAAGTTTAACTTTATTGAGCACCTCAACGCCATTAGTAGTTGGAATAACCTCAAAACCTTCTCGCATCAACGTATCAGAATAAATTTTCATTAAAAAACGATCATCCTCCGCGACTAAAATTTTGTACATAAAATTTTAAATTCTAAATCCTAAGCACCAAATCCTAAACAATATCTAAATTCAAAATCACAAATTCTAAACTGTTTGGAAAATTGGAATTTCTGATTTGAGATTTGCTTCGGATTTAGGATTTCGGATTTCAGATTTTACTGCTTATTTCCCAATCTTCTCCTTCACTTTCCTCACTAACTCACTTAAGGAATATTTGGCCTTAACTAAATAATCGGTCGCTCCTTCCTTCATCAATTCTATAATTTTATAATCATCATATTGAAGATTGGTTAAAATGACAACCGGGACGGTTTGGTTCTTTTTATTGCTTTTGAACTTTTTTAGAAACTCTAGACCATTCATTTTGGGTAAAATAATATCCAGCAGGATTAAATCAAAAACTGCTGTTTGGGTTTTTCTAAGAGCTTCTTCTCCATCCAAAGCCAGCGCAATTTGAAAACCTTCGCTCGTTAATCGATTTTTTAACACTCTTTGCATTTTAAGATCGTCTTCAATAATTAAAATGGTCTTTGATTTCTTGGTTGTTTGAATCATAGGTTTTAGAAAATTGGAAATTGGAAATTGGAAATTGGAAATTGGAAAATTAAGCCAAAATTTTGTCCCCCTTACGAGGTTTACTGCCAGCCAAGGGTAAGCTGACACAAAAAGTTGTGCCCCGGCTTTCTTCTGATTCAAACCAAATTGTGCCACCGCTCAATTCAACAATCATTTTAGCAATATAAAGCCCTAGGCCCGAACCCTCAATTTTAGCATTTTCCACGCGATAAAATTTATCAAAAATATGGGCTTGTTGATTAGCAGGAATACCAACGCCTTGATCAATTACACTGATAATTAAGTGGGGTGGCTTTGTTTCTAATTTAACTTCCACTATATTTTTTTCTCCACCCTCTTTAGAATATTTGATAGCATTGGAAATTAAATTTATCAATACTTGCCTCATTAAAGATACATCGAGAGATATTTTTTCTAAATATTGCGGGGGTCTGACAAATTTAATCTGACAATTTCGCGAAATGGCCAAAGGCAAAGTTTCATCAATCACATTAGCAATCAATTCTTCCATTTGTATTGGTTGAGGAGAAATTTTGAGTCGGCTGGTTTCTAATCGAGAAACATTGAGCAAATCATTAACTAATCGCAACATTCTTTCATTGGACTCATAAGTTTGTTCAAGATAATCTTTTTGCCGAGGATTCAGTCCACCCAAACGTTCATCTTTTAATTCTTCTAAAAACCACCTAATGGCTGTTAAAGGCGTGCGTAATTGATGAGAAGCAACTGAAACAAATTCACTTTTAAGACGATTAATTTCTGCTTCCCGCGTAACATCCCGAAAAATAATAAGCCGGCCCAGAGATTGTTTTTTTTGGTCAAGAATTGGCGCACTATAAAATTTGAGAAAAGTATAGTCAGGAATAGTAAATTGAAAATGAAATTCAAAAACTTTCTTTGGCTCACGATCTTGATTTTGTAAAAAATTCATTAGTTCTCTGGCATCTTTAACGCGAGAAATAATTTTTTCAAACAGCCGGTCAACTTTAGTTGCTTTGACCTCTTTTGCTATCAAGTTAGTAATTTTTAAAAAACTTAAATTAGCCAAAATTACTTTGTTTTCTTTACCTAAAACCGCTATCCCATCATCCAACGAATTAATAATTAATTCTAATTGGTTGGTTAAATCTAATTGGTTTTTGCTCACATTTTGAGAAAATTTTTTGCCTCTCATAATATATCTAACCCTATCATAGCAAAATTTAAAATAAAAGAAAACCCCCCCACCCTTGATTGTCATACTGAACTTATTTCAGTATCTTATCGGCTTTTGTTGAGGACCCTGAATCCCGCCCTTAGGGGCGAGGTAAACAAGTTCAGGGTGACACTAAACAGGTGAGGGTTTTCTTAAACGCAAATACGTTTATTTGGCGCCCAAAATGCGAAACATTTTGGTGCCGCACTTTGGACAAGTGCCGGTCATAGCCCGGCGAGTTTTGCCGCCCTTGCCTTTCATAGCAACTTCTTTGGCATTTTGCATTTCTCGCTTGGCTTTGCATTTGACGCAATAAGCTTCCATAATTTGAAAGTTAATAATAATTAAAGTATTTTATCTCTGGTTATATTATAGCACAAATTGAAATAAATTAAAAGGAATAACAGCCCTTAGCTCGATTTTTATCCCCACACCTTTGAATACCCCACCGCCCAAAGGTGTGGGGATTTATTACAAGATGGAAAAATAAATCGTAATTTGTCATTAATAATTAACTGCTTTTTCAGCAT
>JAGUWE010000135.1 GCA_020062525.1 Patescibacteria group bacterium
CAATGTTGGAGGGGATGAGTAAATTGCAAAAAGGGGAGTGTGCTTGGTTTCAAATTATTCTGACATCAACAGACTATAGTTGGGTAGCTAAGAGCAGGGTTTTGGCAGACAAATTGATTGGTAAAAAAGGAGAAAAAAGAGGGCTGTTGGGAGGTGGAGAAATTGGTAAAATGTACGACACTCTGACTTCACAAATAATAGGCGGTCCAGCCACTGCTCAGCCAAAAAAAGAAGAGTTGCGTAGCCAGATGCTTTACCTCTCGCCCATAGAGCGCTTAGCAGTTGAGGCAATTGAAAACAAGGCTTCTAAAACCGCCTTTTTAACCAAGATTAGATATATTTATTTCGCTAAAAAAGAAATTTTTTCTAAGACCAAAGGCGTTTCACCCATTATCGGCACAATCAAGCAATTTAACGATGCCAATCTTAATGGTCTAAAGCCTGGCAAAGCAACTAAAACTGAGGCCCATTATATTTTGCCTAATTGGCGCCTTAATGTAAAACGGACTAAAGTTATGGCGGCTTATAAAAATAGAAGCAACTGGTCTGGTCATGGTCCAGGATTTATCATGAACACCGAGGAATTAGCAACAATTTATCACTTCCCGACAATTGTGGTAAAAGCTCCTTTGGTAAAGAAGGTTGAAGCTAAACGGGCTGGACCGCCAATTGGCTTGCCAGTTGAAGGTTCGGAAGAAGAAGTGGTGGAAGAGGTTACCGAACAGAAGGCTCCGCCGCCCGAAGGTCTGCCGACCTAAAATCCAAAGTTCGAATGCATCTATAACCAAAATGTCTAATTTTTAATTAGCCTAATTATTCTAATCAAATTCCAATTTCTAATGACAAAAGGATAAAAAGATGAATCAAATAAATAATAATCAAAAAGATAAGATTGTCCTTTTTGCCGAGACCAATTTTCGCAACCAGCGAGTTCGCTTTGGTATCAAGCATGATGATCGGCGTCGCCATATTTATGTGATTGGCAAGACCGGCGTAGGCAAATCAACACTTTTAGAAAATATGATAATTCAGGATATTCAAAATGGTCGAGGGGTAGCGGTTGTTGATCCTCACGGCGATTTAGTGGAAAAAGTAATTAATTTCATACCGACAGAGCGAATTAATGACGTAGTTTATTTTAATCCAGCTGATATTGAGTGGCCGATTGCTTTTAATATTTTGGAAACGATTAATCCTAACGTTAGGCATTTGGTTTCCTCTGGACTCATCGGCATCTTCAAAAAACTTTGGGCCGATAGTTGGGGGCCGCGTCTGGAGTATGTTCTTCGCAATGCTATTTTAGCGCTGATGGATTATCCGGGAAGCACCCTCTTGGGTATTATGAGAATTTTAATTGATAAAAATTACCGCCGGAAAGTAGTTGATAAAATTCAAGATCCGATTATTAAAACATTTTGGGTTGAGGAATTTTCAAAATATTCCGGCACTTTCCAAGTGGAAGCGATTAATCCGATTCAAAACAAAGTTGGTCAATTTATTTCTAATCCCGTTAGTCGTAATATTATTGGTCAGACCAAATCTTCCATTGACATTAAAGAAATCATGGATAATGAAAAAATTTTACTTGTAAATTTAGCCAAAGGCCGGATTGGCGAAGATATCTCAGGGCTTTTGGGTGCGATGATGATTACCAAAATTCAATTGGCAGCTATGGAAAGAATCAATGTTCCAGAATCAAAGCGGCGCGATTTTTATCTTTATGTTGATGAGTTTCAAAATTTTGCTACCGAATCATTTGCCAATATTCTATCAGAGGCAAGAAAATATCGCCTAAACCTAGTCGTTGCCCATCAATACATTGAGCAATTAGACGAAAAAGTACAAGCCGCTGTGTTTGGCAACATTGGCACTTTAATTTGTTTTCGAGTTGGTGCAGCTGATGCTGAAATGTTAGTTAAGGAATTTACGCCGCGTTTCGTGGAAGAGGATTTAGTCAATTTAGCCAAATATGATATTTATGTTAAATTAATGATTGATGGCATTGCTCCCGAACCATTTTCTGCCACAACTCTGCCGCCGCTTAAAATAATAGAGATAAATAATGTAGAAAAGATTATTCGAGTTAGTCGTGAACATTATGGCAAATCTCGCGCCTTAATTGAAGAAAAGATTGCGCGTTGGAGTGGTATGAGTGATCAAGATAATGAAAAGGGGAGTGAAACAGAAGAAAAACTAAAAAAGCAAGCAGAAAAAGATAAATTAAGTTTTAAAAGGGTTAGTAGTTCAAGTGCTGCGCCAATAAACCAAACTAAATCAATCCAGACAGACGGTCTAAAATACGAAGCTATCTGCAGCAAATGTGGCCAAACTACTTTTGTTTCTTTTAAACCGGATAATATTAGACCAGTTTTTTGTAAAAATTGTTTAAAAGAAATTAAAATTCAAAAAGCCAAAATTAAAAATATAAGAGAGGGGGAACACCCTTTAATTAGTGAAAAGCCAATTAAACCAACAATTTCTTTAAAAGATATCTTAAAACAAAAACCAATTTCTTTTCGTTTAAAAAGCAAGACCAAAGAAGAGGTGCCGGAAAAATCACCATCCCCGGTTAATAAAAATAAAACTCTTAAACCAGGCGAGATCGTTAAATTTTGATTCTTGACGAGCAAAAGAATTTTCCTTATAATTAATTTGTTGAAAAATTAACTAATTCTTAAAATAATCTACGAAAAATAATCTACTTTTTTGAAAAATATTTGTTATTAAATGATTATGAAACAACTAATTTTGGAGGCCCAAACAAGAACCGTGGTTGGTAAAAAGGTCAGAAAATTAAGGCAGGATAAATTAATTCCCGCTGTGATTTACGGCCAGAAAATCAAGGCCCAGGTCTTACAAGTTCCTTATAATCAATTTGAAAAAATTTATCAGAAAGTTGGCACTGGGAGCTTGGTTAATTTGAAGATTGATCAAAGTGAACCAATTCAAGCCTTAATTCAAGATGTTCAACATGACCCAAAAACTAATCAAATTCAACACCTTGATTTTTATAGAGTGAAAAAAGGAGAAAAGTTAAAGACCTCGGTCAAACTTAACTTTGTTGGTGAATCTAGGTTAGTTAAAGAAGTAGGCGCAGTTTTAGTGAAAACCTTAGATGAAGTAGAGGTAGAATGTTTACCCCAGGACTTACCAAGTCAAATTGAAGTTGATGTTTCAGGACTTTCTGATTTTGAAGATTTAATTAAAGTCAAGGACTTAGTTGTTTCTAAGACCGTTGCTATTTTAAATAATCCAGACGAAGTGGTGGCAAGCGTTGCTAAACCCCAAGTTGAGGAAGCTCCTGCTGCCCCAGCTCCAATTGAAGAAGTAATTTCTGCTGAGGGTGAAAATCCGCCAGAGACAAAAGAAGCATCTTAAAAGTTTGATTTTATGGCTAAGAAAGGGAAAGTGAGTTTTTTACTAATTTTAATAATTCTATTCACTTTTTTTATAATCATTATTTGGTTTTTTTTATTTTTTTCTCCTCTCCTGAAGAATTCTGCCCCAGTTAAAAATATCTCAACTTTGGCTAACCAAAATTTAAATAGCGAACCCAAAAAAGCCCGCTTAATTGACGGGCTTTTCGTGTCTTTGGATACTCAGGATCTTTGGCCAGTGGGAGTAGTAATTGAAAACAGCGCCGATGCCTGGCCATTGGCTGGAATTAACGAAGCTAATCTAGTTTATGAAACAACAGCTGAAGCTGGTATTACTCGTTTTTTAGCCATTTATGCCAATGATAAAATTATTGACAAGATCGGCCCGGTGCGTTCCGTTCGGCCTTATTTTATTGATTGGGCAAAAGAATACGACGCAATTTTTACTCATGTCGGTGGTTCACCCGAGGCCTTGATTCAATTAAAAAAAGACGGGATAAAAGACCTTGATCAATATTTCCAAAGCCAGTATTATTGGCGCGAGTTCAAAAGATTAGCTCCTCATAATGTTTATACTTCTTCGGCCTTACTTAAAAAAGCTAGAAATGATTTAGTCAGAAATGAAATTCCAATTTATGAGCCCTGGTTTTACAAAGATGATTTATTTCCGTCTCAACGGCCAGAACAGCAAGACATCGAGATTAATTTTTCCACTCCTCTTTATAAGGTTAACTGGCAATATAATAAAGAAAAAAACGATTATCTTCGCTTTCAGGCCAATCAAAAGTTTTTAACCGAAGATGCACAAGAAGTAAGAAGTAAAAATATTATTATTCAGTATACTGTGGTTAAAGTTATAGATGAGATTGGTCGCCGTGATATCACTACCATTGGTCAAGGCAAGGCCTTACTTTTTTTAGATGGAAAAGCGAAAGAGGGCTTTTGGCAACGAACCGCCAAGGACCAGCGAACTAAATTTTTAGATGAAAATTCAGACGAAATTAAATTAAATCGCGGCCCAACTTGGATAGAAGTCGTTTCAGCCAACACTTTAATAGGGTATAAATAACAAATTATTAGACAATAATATAGTATTACAGTATACCGTATCGTAATATAGTATACTGTAAATAACTTTGGTTATTTTTTAAATTTTTAAAATTACTAATCTATTGCGACCACTAAGGTCCTTTTTTATTTGTAATTCATTTTGTGGGAAATGTTTTTTTATCATCGTTTTTATTTTTTTAGTTTGTCTAGGGTCAATTTCCAAATAAACGTTTATCTGATAATTGTATTTTAAAATTTGACTTAATTGTTTTAAAAGATTTTCTATATATTTTAAACCATCTTTTTCACCAACAAGCGCCTTTTTTGGTTCAAAATAAAGTTCTTTATTCTTCTGATATTGTCGAGGGGTAAGATAGGGGAGATTGGCAGTAATGATTAATATAGAATTAGGAATTAGGAATTATGAATTTGGAATTATGAATTAAGGGTTTCAAGAGATTGCCCTTTAAGAGTTTTATTTTTTTCTCAACGCCGTGAAGTTTGGCATTTTTTTGGGCGACAACCAGGGCGGCTTCAGAATTATCAACAGCAAAAAATTCATAATCCTTAATTCCTAATTCTTTATTCAAAAGTTCTTTAGCCAAAGCAATAATAATACAGCCCGAACCAGTACCTATATCAATAATGGTTGTTGGTTGCGGGTTGTTAGTTATAAGTTTAAGAGTTTCCTCAACCATCATTTCTGTTTCCGGCCTCGGGATCAGCACATTTTTATTAACTCTAAAATCCAAGCCGTAAAACTCTTTATGACCCGTAAGGTAGGCGATTGGTTCTAAATTTAGCCTTCTTTTTATTAAAGCTCGATATTTATTAAATTGATTGGTTGTTAATTTTTTTTCTGGATAAGTAAATAGAAATTCTTTTTTTTTTTAAGAAGATGGGCTAAAAGCAACCCCGCCTCGAGTTGAGCTGATTTAATATTTTTAGTTTTAAGTTTCAAAACAGCCCCTCTAAGAGTATTTTTAATTGTTAGTTGTTTTGACATTTGCTAAGAGCTTGCCAGTTTCAACTCCGCTTGTTTGGTAGTAGCAATATCTAAGGGTTCGCCCTCGGGATGTAAACTCAGCACTTTTTCAGAAACGGTTTTAATTTGTTCCCATTTATAGCCCAGCCCCGAAAAGGCCTCAGCTGAAGCAATTGCTCGGCGTTCTCCATTGGAGACGATATAAACCGAAGGATTGCCAGTCGTTTTAACTAATTCGCCATCCTTAATTTTCACTGGTTCACCGGTTGGCCATTTATCCAGTTCCTCTGATTTGGTTGGAATAATTTTTTTCTTCGGAAAATTGATGTTTAAAAGTTCTTTGCCCCAAATTGGGTATTTCAAATCTGCATAAACAAAGTAAACTCCGCCCGTTTTTTTGTCTTGAAGCAAGGCCCCGGTCGGATAAATATCTTTTTCCGTAAGTGGCTGACCTTCTGGTAAACGGTTTAAATCTTCCCAGTCAACATCAATAATTTCTTCTTTATTATAACCGAGTTTTTTAAAAACAGCACCAGAGGCAATGCCTCTTTTTGTGTCATCAACTAATAGATAGACAGTGCCTTTTGGCGAACGAAGTAGGGAATACTGGGCAAATTTAATCGGGTCGCCGGTTTCGTATTTTTCTAAATCATTGTGTGTTATTTGAACGACTTTGTCTAAATTATAGCGGGAAAGAAGAGCTGCTTTTGACATAAAGGCTCGCTTTTTGCCATATTGAATCAGCCAAATTCCTGGTTGACCTTTTTCTTGAAGTAGCGAGCCATCAGGATAACTTTTAGTAAAATATTCTTGCCAGAGCCGCCAGAAATTATAATTGCCGTTATAAACATGAGGCGTGTAATTATATAAAGCCGCGGTTGCTAAATTAATTGGTCTAACTTCAGTGATATTTAAAATGTCTCCGGTTTTATCTTGAAAAATATAAGTAGCGTCCTTTTTATAATTATACAAATGAGGATTGTCCAAATAATCGCGAAATTGTAAAGTAGCGGAATTGATTTGTTTAAAAAATCCCTGCCAGCGAGAATTGCAGCCACCGCTATCCGGACAGCCATAACCCGTGGCCCAGTCCAATTGACTGGCATCAGGAGAACTATCTTCAATTAAACTTTGTTCTTTTTGCAGTAGAACCAAGATAAACTGAGTATTAAGCTTATTTTCCAAGCAGCGTTCATAAATAATCTGACTGGCGCTTTTAGCTTGGCCATCATTATCAACTGTTACATAATTGGCTAAATAACTGCCATTACGGAGCAAAAATCTTTGAACTTGCTCCAAATTCATCATTGTATAGTCAGTAATTTCCGAATCAGAAATAATATAGTTAGGATTAAAAGTCAAAGCTGAAGCCGGCAGAGCTATGCTTAAAATCAGGCAGCTATAGATTATTTTTAGACCAATTTTTGTTATTTTTTTTAGATAAGGCATAAAATTTAAATTTACAAATATATTTTAGCAAAAAAAGAAAAGATTAACAATATCCTTAATTTTTTGCTTTTAAAAATCCAAAAAGAAAAAGCCCAAAAGTTGAAACTTTTGGGCTTAGGTTTTTATCACCTCATCTTTTTTGTCAAGCTACCAACCGGCTGGTCGGGGGGTTGAGTTGCGGCAGAGTTTGCCTAATTCAAAGAAGATCTGAGGAATAGCTTTTAGGGTCAATTCCCCGCCAACCTTTTCCAAAGCCATCGCGGCGTAGTGTTCTTGTTCTAAGGGTGGAAGTATAGCTAAGTCGTGAATCTCTTGAAACAATCTCCTCAGAATCTCAATTTTTTCCTCTCTGGTTTTGGCATTTTCTAACAAAGAAATTATTTCCAACACTCTCAATTTTTTACCCTCCTCTTAAAAGAACTAAAATCTGCCTCTTTTATCCCGTAGGATACTAGTAAGTATTCCTTCGGGGCAAAGAAAGGCAGATTTGAAATTTAACTTATTTTATTTTTTTACAGGGATTTTAATGTGAATAGTTAAATACCAAATCAACCTCTCTTTGGGGGAGTTGCCACCAAGACCATTTTCGGTTGATTTGGTATCTTTGGTTCATAAATTTAATTTTAGATTATTTGGCTTAATTTGTCAAATGGTGTATAATAATGTGTATAATAAT
Organism: Patescibacteria group bacterium; assembly: GCA_020062525.1. GTDB lineage: Bacteria > Patescibacteriota > Patescibacteriia > JAACEG01 > JAGUWE01 > JAGUWE01. The sequence goes on from JAGUWE010000135.1 coordinate 7,538, forward strand.
GGTGTATAATAAAGGGTATTAAACCCCCCATACCTAATAGCCGCTATTTTAATTTTTCTGTAGGCGGATTACTCGCAAAGACCTTTCTGTGGCTATTAGGTGTGGGGGTAAACTTAAAATGCCAGTCCAATGGTCCAGATAAATAAGCTGAAAATTACGGCAATGGTAAGAATCAGCCAGATAATTTTTTGCCATTTTTGTCTTTTTTTCTTTAGCATAAATATTAACATAACACTAATAACGCGAATTGAATGCGAATGACGCGAATAACTTTTGAAATAATTATAATTTAAAATTTTAAAAAAATCAAACTATGATTTATTCATTTGAAGCAAGTCAGTGGTTTTTTTATCACGGACTAAAAATAATTTTAATTTTAATTTTTGGTCTTTCTTTTTATTATCTTATAAAAGTTACCAGCCAAGTTTTTTTCAAGAATATTATTAAGGGTTTATCAGATAAACTTAAACCCAAAGAAGAAGAAAAGAGGCGACTGAGGATGATTCTTCATGTGGTGAATCGTATCACTGGGACAATACTATTTATAGTTGTGGCTTTGATGGTAATTGCCGAGTTAGGACTTGATATCACGCCGCTTTTAGCTGGCGCTGGCATTGCTGGTTTGGCTATTAGTTTTGGAGCGCAGACACTAATTAAAGATGTAATTAATGGTTTATTTATTATTTTAGAAGGTCAGTTTTCATTGGGTGAGATAATTAAAATTGGCGAGATAGAGGGCCAAGTAGTAGATTTTAATTTAAGAAGATTGGTTATAAAAAACAGCGAGGGATTTTTGTATTACATTCCTAATAGTGAAATAAAGATTGTGGCTAACAAAAGTAGGAAATAGTAAAATTTCTCCCCCTACGGGGGATCTCCGTCCCTGCGGGATATCTCCCAAAGGGAGACAATTTCCAATTTTTTTATGTCCAAAAAATGGCAAGTTGTGCCCAAAATTAGTGTTGAACAACAAAAGTTGTTTCCAGAAATTAACCCCATTATTTTGCAACTTCTGGTCAATAGGGGATTTAGAGAACAATCTTCAATCGAAGAGTTTTTTAATTTTGATTATCGCCAAGGCCTCCATAATCCATTTTTGTTTTCGGATATGAAAAAGACAGTTAGCAAAATTTTTACTACCATTGCTGAAAATAAAAAAATCGTTGTCTATGGTGATTATGATGCTGATGGTGTCTGTGCCTCGGTTATTTTGGTTAAGACCTTACAAGAATTAGGCGCTAAAGTTAATGTTTACTTGCCTCATCGAGACAAGGAAGGTTATGGTTTAAATACAAAAGCGATAAAATTTTTAGCCAAAGAAAAGACTGAATTACTTATTACGGTAGACTGCGGCATCAGTAACTACGAAGAAGTGGTCTTAGCCAATCAGTTGGGTCTTGAAGTTATTATAACTGACCACCACCATATCCCCGAAAGGTTACCACCGGCTTTCGCTATTCTTAATCCTAAGGTGGCCGGAAAAAAAACTTACCCCTTTGGGGACTTGGCCGGCGTCGGCGTGGCGTTTAAGTTAATTCAAGCTTTAGTTAAACATCATCAGGCCAACCTTGCTGATGAAGGATTAAAGTTAAGTTGGGAGGGCTTTGAAAAGTGGCTTTTGGATTTAGTGGCCATTGGCACCGTAGCTGATTGTGTCCCGCTTTTAGGTGAAAATAGAATTTTGGTAAAATATGGTTTAACTGTTCTAAATAAAACTAGATTAGTGGGACTCCGAGAATTAATTAAAACAGCTCGAATTGGTAAAAACAACAATCCATTGACCACGCGTGAGATAAGTTTTCAAATTGCGCCACGTCTTAATGCGGCTGGTAGAATTAATCATGCTAATAATGCTTTTCAACTTTTGATTACTACTTCAGTGGCAGAAGCTAAACAGTTGGCCGCTGATTTGGAGCGAGATAATAACCAGCGTCAACGTTTAACCGATAAAATAATAGAAGAGACCAGAGAGCAAGCAGAGTCACAATTGAAGCAAAAATTATTATTTATTTTAGGCAAAGATTGGCCAGCCAGTCTCATTGGCCTGGTGGCAGGTAAATTTGCCGATGAATTTAATCGACCAGTGATAGTTGTTTCAGAGGTTGATGATAAAATAGTTGGTTCAGGCAGAAGCATATCCCCTTTTAATATTATTGAGGCATTAGAAAAAGTGGCGGATTGTTTTTCTCATTTTGGGGGTCATGCTCAGGCCTGTGGCTTTAGTTTAAAAGAGAAGAAAGTTATTAAAAAATTTAGAAAAAAGATAGTGAATTTAGCTAATCGTGCTTTAGCTGGTTTTGATTTTACCCCTACCTTACAAATAGATACCGAAATTAACCTTAGCCAAATTGATTGGCCGTTTTACCAAGAGATTAGTCGCTTTGCCCCTTTTGGTTTAGGCGATCCTGAGCCTATTTTTTTAACTCGTAATCTTTCGGTTTTGTCTCACCGTCAAGTTGGTCAAAATGGCAAGCATTTAAAGTTATTTATTGGCAATCCAACTGAAGAACAAGCCAATCAAATGGATGGCATTGGTTTTAATTTAGCTGATGAGTTTCTGGATAAAATTAAAGTAGGTGATAAGATTGATTTGGTTTATCATCTTACTGCCAATCAATGGAATGGTAATGAACAATTGCAATTAAAGATGATTGATTTGAAGATTATAAAATAAAATTTTCATTTTGAAACAATAAATTTCTATAAATTTCGCAAAGCTAATTTCTATAAGTTTCAGAAATTTATAGAAACTAATAGAAACTAATTGAAATTTGTTGTAAAAAATTTATTTTATGCAAAAAATCACCACTTACACCGACGGCGGTGCCCGTGGTAATCCTGGACCAGCAGCAATTGGTGCTGTCATCCAATACGATAATCAGGAAAAATGTTATAGCCATTTTCTTGGCCAGACCACTAATAACGAAGCCGAGTATCAGGGGCTAATTTTTGCTTTAAAAAAAATTAAAGCCCTGCTTGGCAAAAAAAAGATAAAAAAAGCCAAAGTTCAATGTTTTTCCGACAGTGAATTAATGGTTAAACAGCTAAACCACCAATATAAAATTGAAGAAGAAAATCTTCAGAAACTTTTTATTAAGATTTGGAATTTAACCCTTGATTGTAATCAGATTGAATTTATTTATATTCCACGCGAAAGAAATAGAGTCGCTGACAAATTGGTGAATGAGGAATTAGACAAACAAGAAAATCAAAAGCAATTATTTTAAATTTAACAATTAAACTTTTTCTTTTGAGCCCTTGACTTTTTTCAAAAAATTTATTAAAATACCTTCATCTAGGTAAGTGGATGATCGCTCCTATTTTGTCTAACAAAATAGGGGAGGAAAGTCCGAACACTCACCATTCCAATTTAGGAAGGGTAAAAAGATAGCGGTTAACGGCCGTCCGTCGTAAGACGAGAGGTGCGAACAGTGACGTGCAAAACCGAAAGGTTGAGCAGCCCGCTAAATGGCGGGAGAATCCTACAGTAATGTAGGGGTGAAACGGCTAAATCCTTATCGGGTGCAAGAACAAGCATTTTGGCAATCTCCGGATTTGTCAGAATGAAAAAGTAGTTCGCTTGAGTCCATTGGTAACAATGTGACCTAGATAGATGATCATCACCGCCGACGAGGCGGTACAAAATTCGGCTTATAGCTTGCCTGAGTGAAATAATAAAACATTGGCTAAAAACCAATGTTTTATTATTTTTGACTTAAGGCAATAATTTTATTATAATGAGCATATGAAGAAATTTGATTTAATTTTTGCGGCTATTTTAGTACCGGTCGATTTTTTAATGATTGTTTTGGCTGCCGTTTCAGCTTATTTTTTGCGTTTTACGCCGTTGGTGACTGAAATCAGACTTGTAATTTTTAATCTACCCTTTCAGGAATATTTGACCGTTGCTATTTTTGTAGCTATTTTGTGGCTGGCTCTCTTTGCCTTTTCCGGTTTGTATAAAATCAAAGACGAGAAGAATCCGGCCCAAGAATTTTATAAGATTTTTTTGGCTTGCTCGGCTGGTATTATGTTAGTGATGGTTTTAATTTTTGCTCGCCGTGAACTTTTTTCTTCCCGTTTCATTGTTTTAGCCGCTTGGGGTTTTAGCATTATTTTTGTTGCGTTTGGTCGTTTGTTAATTAGTAGAATTCAAACAGCTTTTCGCAAACGCGGCTACGGTGTAAGAAAAATTATTTTGATTGGTGCAGATCGAGTGGCCGACACTATTGCTCAAGAAATCAAAGAGAAACCCGAGATGGGCTATCGTTTAGTTGGTATAATTAAAGATTATTCCAACGACATTATTTCTCAGGTTAAAAATTTTTTAAACCAACATCCAGACCTTTATCAAATTATTCAAAGTAAAAATGGCATTCCTCAAGAAGTAAGCTTACATTTAGTTGATTTTTGCGATGAAAATCATTTGGTTTTTAAATATACGCCGGATCTTTTTGAGACCCAATCAATCAATATTGAAGTTGGAACCTTGGCCGGTATCCCGATTATGGAACTCAAAAGAACTCGGTTGGAAGGCTGGGGCAGAATTGTTAAAAGAGTTTTTGATTTGATTGGTTCAACCATTTTAATCATTCTGACCTCGCCAGTGATGCTACTTATTGCTATTGCCATCAAACTTGATTCGCCCGGCCCTGTTTTTTTTAGTCGTTATGATAACGGCGAAAAATTAAAAAGAGTGGGCGAGCATGGTCAGCTTTTTAGTTATTTTAAATTTAGATCAATGCAACCCGGGACTCATAGTTTGCGTTATCAGGAATTAGCCGAGTTAAATTTACGAAGCGATGGTCCATTAGTTAAAATTAAAAACGATCCACGGATCACCTATGTAGGTAAATTTATTAGAAAGTATAGTTTAGATGAATTGCCAGAATTATTTTTGGTTTTTGCGGGTCAAATGAGTTTGGTTGGTCCCCGGCCCCATTTTCCCGAAGAAGTGGGGAGATACCAAAAACACCATAAAAAAAGTTTAATGATTAAACCGGGCATTACTGGCTTGGCTCAAATTAGTGGTCGCAGCGACCTCTCTTTTGAAGACGAAGTGCGACTCGATGCTTATTATATTGAAAATTGGTCGTTGCTACTTGATTTGCAAATTTTACTTCGGACGCCCTTAGCCGTCCTAAAATATAGGAAAGTTTGTTAAATTTATGACTAATTTTTTTGTGATTAAAATTCTCACCTTGTCAACCATTTCTTTTGTGGTAACTATCTTTTGGACGCCACTTCTGACGCATTTTTTGTATAAATATAAATTAGGTAAAAACATCCGTTCAGCCGAGAGCGCACCAATTTACGCCCGTCTTCATCAAAAAAAAGCTGGTACTCCTACCCTGGGAGGAATCTTGGTCTGGCTTACCACTTTAATTTTAGCTTTAATATTTTATTTTTTTAGTAATCTTTTTCCCCAAGCCACTTTAGCCAAACTTAATTTTTTAAGTCGCCCGCAAACACTACTGCCGCTTGGCGTCTTGGTAGCTACAGCTATTGTCGGCTTAGCTGATGATTTATTAAATATTTTTAAAATTGGACCTAATGGTGGCGGCATGAGAATTCGTCACCAATTGATTATTTATACTTTGATTGCTTTGGTTGGCGCTTGGTGGTTTTATTTTAAACTTGACTGGGATATTATTAGAGTTCCTTTTTTGGGCAATTTTAATCTTGGTGTTTGGATTATTCCAGTTTTTATTTTTATTATTGTCGGCACCGCTCATAGTGTTAATCTGACAGATGGTCTTGATGGTTTGGCTGGCGGCGCACTTTTAGCTAGTTTTGCTGCTTATGGGGCCATTGCTTTTTCTCAGGGTAAATATGATTTAGCTTCTTTTTGTGCCGTAATAGTAGGAGCGCTGCTAGCGTTTTTATGGTTTAATATTAATCCGGCTCGTTTTTTTATGGGTGATACCGGCGCCATGAGTTTAGGCGTGACTTTGGGGGTCTTGGCAATGTTGACTAATACAGTCTTAATTTTGCCAATTATTGGTTTGGTCTTTGTGGTTGAAACTTTGTCAGTGATTGTTCAAATTTTATCTAAAAAGTTTCGCGGTAAAAAGATTTTTCTTTCTACCCCAATTCATCATCATTTGGAAGCTAAGGGCTGGCCTGAGGGAAAAATTGTGATGCGTTTTTGGGTGATTTCCGGGGTGACAGCAGTAATGGGTTTGATTATATTTTTGATGGACAA
>JAGUWE010000029.1 GCA_020062525.1 Patescibacteria group bacterium
ACCGAAAAAATAAAACAGATCGCGGAAGAAAACCAGAGAGGAGTTAAGCAACTGGAGAAACTTTTCGGTTCGTTAACAAGAATTTATATTGATTACGCCAATGTGCGGCCATGGAGCACAAAACTCGGATGGCACATTGATCTCAAGCGATTGAAGCAATTTCTTGATTCTTTTGACGCAGTGGAGGCGATAAACTTCTACGGCGGTTATATTAAAGACGATGAACGGTCAGAAAAAGAGGTAGCGGAAGTAGAAAATTTAAAATATGTTGTGCGGTCTAAGCCGGTAAAAATTTTGCGATTTTCCATTGATGTTTCAAGTATTCCCAGCGATTCCACAGCATTGTTGAAACCGTTTATTCGTCAGGCATTGTTGCGAAATTACGAGGTATCAACCATTGAATATCTCAACGAGCGATTTAAGGATATGAACAAAAAAGGAGAATACTTTATTGAAGACAGAAAGTGCAACTTTGATGTTGAAATAGGCACGGATATGCTTATTGATTCTGAACGGAATAACGCGGCAGTATTTGTGTTGTGGAGCGGTGATAGTGATTTTGCCGATCCGATAAAGAAATTATTGGAAGGGGGCAGAAAGGTAGTTCTATGCGCGACCGCGGGAAAAATTGCCAGCGAACTCAACGAGCTTAAAAATGCGGGGTTGCAGATATTTGATATTTATGATATCAAAGATTTTGTTTGTTGGAACAAGGAAATTGGCAAGAAAGTCAAATAAAAGCACAAAGGACCTCGTTGCCGAGGCCCTTTAGCACTAGAGTTAGTGATCTTTCGATCAATTATAATATAGCAAATAGTATAAGTGATGTCAATAATAAAGGTGTGGATAAGTTAAACCGAATAATAACCATCGAATTATATGCTCTACGAAACTTTTAATTCAATTAAAGAATCTTTCGGAGTAGATTATTTTACTTCGCGTGTTGGCGATGAAATAGTTCAAAATCTCAATCCAAAGTTTGAGCTACGAGAATATCAAAAAGAAGCGTTGGGCCGATTCGATTTTTATTTTAGCGAATTTCAAAAGAGGAAATTTCCGGCACAACTACTTTTTCATATGGCGACCGGTTCGGGGAAAACCTTAATTATGGCTACCAATATTCTTCAGCTTTACAAACAGGGCTACCGCAATTTTATCTTTTTTGTAAATAGCGTAAATATTATTGAGAAAACACGAGATAACTTTTTAAATCCGCAATCTGAAAAATACCTTTTTGTCCCCAAAATTAAGTTTGGCGAAAAAGAGGTTTTAATAAAAGAGGTCCAGAACTTTGAGGCGGCAAATTCCGAAGACATAAATATTCTTTTTACCACAATTCAAGGGCTACACATTCGCCTCAACTATCCGAAGGAAAACGCTTTAACTTATGAAGAGTTTGAGAGTAAAGATACAGTGCTTATCTCTGACGAGGCGCATCATTTACAGACATTAACAAAATCCAAGTTGACCCAAACCGAAGAAGAAGAAAAAAGAAGCTGGGAGTATACGATTATCAAAGGAATTTTTGAACGAAATCCTAAAAATATCTTATTAGAATTTACTGCCACGATTGATTTGGGTAACCAAGGCATTAAACAAAAATACGAAGATAAAATTATTTTTCAATATGATTTGAAGCAATTTCGTTTAGATAAGTATTCAAAAGAAATAGAAGTTTTGCAGGCGGATTTGGAGTCGGTTGATAGAGCTTTACAAGCGGTGATTTTAAGCCAGTACCGAAGGAAAACTGCTGAAAGGCGTAAAATAAGATTAAAACCAGTAATACTTTTTAAGTCAAAAAGTATAAAAGAATCAAAAGACAATTATGACGGTTTTTTGACAAAGATTAAAAACTTAAAATCCAGAGATATACAAGAAATATATTCACGAACAAAAGGCACAGTTTTAGAAAGAGTATTTAATTATTTTGAGAGAAAAAATATAACTTTTGATAATTTAATTAAAGAGCTGCAAGAGGATTTTTCCGAAGAAAAATGCATGCTTTTGGACTCAGAAAATGTTGACGAAGAAAGGCAGTTAAAACTCAATTCTTTAGAGAATAAAAATAACGAGATAAGGGCTATTTTTGCGGTTAATATGCTAAATGAGGGCTGGGATGTGCTTAATCTTTTTGATATTGTGCGGTTGTATGATACTCGGGATGGAAACTGGGTTCACGGCAAGTATAAGCCCGGAAATACCACGATGGGCGAAGCCCAGCTTATTGGCAGAGGGGCAAGATATTTTCCATTTCAATTAGACGCGGCGGAAGATAGCTACAAAAGAAAATTTGATGAGGATATTGAAAATGAATTGCGAGTTATAGAAACATTACACTATCACAGCTCTCATAATCCTGACTATATTACAGAAATAAAGAGCGCTCTTACAGAAATGGGAATTTTGCCGGAAAAGTATGTTCAAAAAGATTTGTTTATTAAAGATTCTTTCAAAGAAACCGAGTTTTGGAAGGAAGGCGTCGTTTTTATAAACGACAGGGTACAGAATCCGAGGACTGAAGTATTTAGTTTACAGGATGCAAAAATTGAAAAAAGTTATAAGTACGAATTGAAAACCGGAGAAGTAAGGGAAGAAATTATTTTTGATGAAACAAAGCGTTTAAAATCGCCAAAAGAAGTTGTGCGCGGCAAAATAGTGTATAAAGTTTCCGACTTTGGAGAAAATGTAATAAGAAGCGCACTTGATAAGCTTGAGTTTTACAAATTTGAAACACTAAAAAGATATTTTCCGCACATAAAATCAATTAAGGAATTTATTTCGTCCAATGATTATTTAGGCGGTATCGAAATAGAAGTTTTAGGGCCAAAAACCAAAATAAATGAATTGACTCCGGTTGAAAAATTAAAGTTGCTCTTATTCTTGTCCAAAAAGATTGCGGAACAAGCGAGGACTAATACCTCCGAGTTTGTTGGTACTGAATTGTTTAAAGCCAGAATGTTGCGTGATGTTTTCAGAGATAAAAAAATAAAAATAGATATAGACGATTTACAAAGAAAAGAATTGGAAGAGGTTAATTTGGCGGAAAAAGACTGGTATGCCCAGAGCGGATTTTATGGCACAGAAGAAGAAAAGAGTTTTATTAAGTTTATTGACGAATTTATTGCGAGATTAAGACAGAAATACTCTGATATTGCCTTATTGCGAAACGAGAAATTCTTTCAGATTTTTGATTTTGACGAAGGAAGGCCATTTGAGCCAGATTTTATAATGATTTTGAAAAAAAGGAATAGAACCATTAGTATTTATCAAATTTTTATTGAACCGAAAGGAGATCAATTTAAAGATAGTCAAGGCAAGTTTGAAAATTCTAAAGAGGGGTGGAAACAAAAATTTTTACTTGAGATGGAAAAAAAAGCAGACACCGATTTAAAATTAGAAAATAAACACTTTAAGCTAATGGGGTTGCCTTTTTATAACGAAAAATTAAAGAGAGAGTTTGAGGAGGCATTTGAAAATAAAATTCTTACTTGATTTTCTATCACTCACTATCGGTCAGTTTTTGCTGACACGAAATTCAGCGGCGGCAAGGAAGGGAGTATAGTTTAATGAGGGGGGATGGGGATAAAATAGTTGACGGCGGTTTTTCAATTTGATAATTTAAATATATGATATAGTTCGCGTAATGTAGGTTAATCTAATAATAAGAGCGTGTAAATCTACTAAAAAGTATGACTAAATCAAATAAAGCAATCCCCCGGCATCTAAATGATTTTTTAGATTATCTTGATATTGAAAAAGGTCTCTCCAATATTTCTCAAAAAAATTATCATCGTTTTTTAAATAAATTTTTACATTGGCTGGAGTTAACTAATAATCAGGAACTCAAACCGCACGAACTTAACCCTCAGTATATTTGGGATTATAAATTATATCTTTCTCGTTTTAAGGATCCGAAAACCAAAAAATACCTTAAAAAAACAACCCAAAGCTATTATTTGATTGTTTTAAGAGCCCTTTTGGATTATTTTTCAGATAAAGATATTGAGGCAATGCCTTCTTCTAAGGTCAAATTGCCAAAATTAAGCAAAGAAAGAGTGCCTAAATTTCTCAACTTAGACCAAATAGAAAAATTATTACTTCAGCCAGATACCAGCAATAAAATTGGTCTGCGAGACAAAGTGATTTTAGAGGTTTTGTTTTCAACCGGCATGCGCGTGGCAGAACTTACAACTTTAAATCGGGATCTGTTTAGCAATTTAAAAAATATCAATGATTTAGAAATTACAATTATTGGCAAAGGAGAGCGCCCCAGAACTGTTTATTTTTCTCAAAGAGCCATTTCTTGGCTTAAAAAATATTTAGAAACCAGAAATGATACTGATAAGGCCTTATTCATCCGTTATGGAGGGACAAAAAATGAAGCCAAGAGGCTTTCTATCAGATCAGTTGAAAAAAATGTCAAAAAATATGCTCAATTATCCGGTTTGCCAATCATTACTACTCCCCACACCCTAAGACATTCCTACGCGACTGATCTTTTAAGCCAAGGGGTTGATTTAAGGGCAGTACAGGAATTTTTAGGCCATAGTAATATTTTAACTACCCAAATTTACACCCATATTACCAATAAACGACTCAGAGACATCCATAAAAAATACCACAGTGGAAACAGACTCAAAGATAATTAAAGTAAATCATCTAATTTTGCCAAAATAAATCCTTTTGACTAAGTAGATAGACAATAAAGCTACTCCCGCTTGCAAAACATCAGCGGAATCAACTTTAGAGCTAAAAGTTTTAGCAATCACTAAAATAATAAAGGCGATGGCGTAAGCAATTAAATCATGCTTTAATTCATCGTTGGGACCAATAGTAATTTGTTGTTCTTCTTCACTTCGTAGCATTCTTTCTCTCATTTTGTGTCGATTGCGAGTTACAACAAGAAGAACTAAACTCATTAAGATAAAGGTAGGAATAAAAAAAAGTACAAATTCCATCATCTTGTTGGTTTGACTAAAATAACTCCAATAAAAAGCAAAACATACTAATAAAAAGATCTGGATAATGATGGGAATAATAATTCCTTTGAAGGTTTCTCTGTTTCTCATAAAATAAACTCTTTGATATCAGCGCTCGCTCGCCCGCCTAAATTTTTTTCAAAAACTTTGGCGGGTCTCGCTCGCTTGATAATAAAAATTTATTAATAAACTATATTATTAAGGTAAATAACTTAAGGGGTCAACCGGAATGCCATTAAGACGTACTTCAAAATGTAAATGAGGCCCGGTAGTAAAACGACCAGCTCCGGGTGTACCAGGAGTAGCTCCTGATAGACCTATCACCTGCCCCTTGGCTACAAATTGATCTTCCTCAACAATGATACTGCTTAAATGACCGTAGACGGTAGAAATTCCGTCATTATGAATTATCATAACATAACTATATTTACCGATTAGGGGCTTTCTTACACTGCCGACATAACCGTCAGTAGCAGCCCTAACTTGTGTTCTTTGAGGTGCTCTAATATCAACTCCCGGATGTTCAAATAAATACCGAAAGGGATAATCTGGATCATGAAAAATCGCGCTGATACCACGAGATGAACTGATTGGCCAACTAAGATTTACTTGGCCACCTAATTTTTGATATAAGTCCTTTCTTTTTTGTTCTTCTAATTTTTCTCTAACCTTTTTTTCTAAGCTAACAATTTCAGCGTTAACCGCCTGTTGTTCAAGTTTAGCTTGTCCCAATAAATCAACAAACCTTCGTTCAGATGATTTCGTTTCACTTAATAACAATTCTTTTACTTGTTTCTGTTCGTCAAGTTGTGTCTTTTCTTGATTTAATTTAGTCTTTAAGTCCTCTAAATCCTTTTTATTTCTAATAAGTTCTGTTTTATCTTGTTCTAATTTATATTTTAAATCTTGGAGCTCATCTAAAGTTTGTTGCAAGCTGCCCTGAATTTCCTTAGAAAAATTTATTTCATTGAAAAACTCAGAAAAAGAGTTATTCAAAAATAAAATTTCTAAATAACTTCGTTGGTCATTGCGATAAATTAGCCGGATAAATTCAGCAATTTGAATTTTTAATTTTTCAATTTCTTTTTCTTTAAGATTAATTTCTAATTCTTTAGCTTTAATCTTATCTTTCACTTTATTAATTTCTTTGTTGGTTACTTCAATATCTATTTGGGTTTGAGCAATCCGATTATCTAAAATAGCTAATTCATTAGCTAAAGTCACGGCTTCGCTTTGTTTTTGTTTGATTACCTCAGCAAAGCTGGCTGCTTTTCTTTTTAATTCTTCAATCTTTTTTTGTTGGGACTCAATTTTCCGATTTAATTCATCAATGGTCTCTTCTTGCGCTTGAACTAATAAATTTGCCTTAGTGAGAAAGATAAAACTAAAAACAAAAACAATTAGCAAAAAGCCAATCTTAAGTAATTTATTTTTTATTATCAAGCGAGAGAGAGAAATGAATCCGCCAGCTGGCGGATTCATTTCCGAGCGAGCGCTGATATCAAAGGGTTTAATACCCTTTATTTTTTTAAAAAATGGCATAAACTGAGAGCGTTGAATAATGATTCAACTTAATATCAAACAAATTGTTTTAATTGCTTGGTTAAGACGCACTAAGGTTTTATCTTTGCCTAAAACCTCGGCAATCTCAAAAGGTCCTGGTGAAGCAACTCGGCCTGATAAAGCAACTCGCATTGGCCAAAGTGTCTCCCCTATCCCTAAATTATTTTTTTTAATCAATTCAAGAATCTTTTTTTCTAAATATTTTTTATTAAAATTATTTTTATTTATTTTAAACAAATTTTTTTTAAGAAATTGTAAATTATCAACAATCTGCTCCCTAGTCATCTTTTTCCAGCCCAGCAGTCCCCTCTCGTAATTTGGTTCTTTGAAGAAAAATTTTGTCAGTTCTGCTATTTCCGATAATTTTTTCATTCTCTCTTGCTCCAAAGCAACAATTTTAGTTAACCACTTAAAGTTAACGACCTCACCTGTCTGAATAATTTGAAATTTGGCATTTAGAATTTGTTTGGAAATTGGAAATTGGAAATTGGAAATTTTAGACTTAATCAGTCCCGTTCTAATCAAATATGGCAAACATAACTTGGTTAAATCTGATAAATTTTTGTGCCTAATGTACCAGCCATTCAACCAGTCCAATTTTTCTAAATCAAAAATTGCGCCGGCTTTATGAATTTTTTCTAAAGAAAATGTTTGAACTAATTCTTTAAGTGTAAAAATTTCTTGCTCTTCGCCTTTACCCGGATTCCAGCCCAATAAAGTAGAAAAATTTAAAAGGGCTGCTGGTAAATAACCTTTGGCTCTAAAATCTTCAACCGCAATATCACCATGACGTTTACTAAGTTTACTGCGATCTTTGCTTAAGAGCAATGGCAAATGAGCAAATTTTGGCACCGGCCAACCTAGGACCTGGTAAAGAAATAAATGTTTTGGTATTGAACTTAGCCATTCTTCGCCTCTGATAATATGGGTGATTTTCATTAAATAATCATCAACTACATTGGCTAAATGATAAGTAGGATAGCCATCGGATTTAAAAAGCACAGCCTCATCTTGGAGTGAATTATTAAAGGCAACTTTTCCTCTAATTAAATCATTTAAAACAGTTGTACCGGTTTGAGGAAACTTGAGTCGGATAACAAAAAGGAAATTCTTTTTTAGTTTATCATTAATTTCTTTTTGGCTTAAATTGCGACAAAGACCGTCATATTTTGGCGGCAGTTTGTTCGCTATTTGAACTTGCCGTAATTTTTCTAGCCGTTCTGGTGAGCAAAAACAATAATAAGCTGCTCCCTTTTTAACTAATTCCTGAGCATATTTTTGATAAATCGCTAAACGTTTTGACTGGATATACGGCCTATATTTTCCTCTTTCTTGAATAATGGGTTTTGACATTTGACATTTGACATTTGACATTTTTAAATACGGTCCTTCATCATAATCCAAACCAATCCAATCTAAAATTTCAATTAGTTTTTCAGTGGCGCCTGGCACAAATCTTTTTCTATCAGTGTCTTCAATCCGAATAATAAACATGCCTTTATTTTGCCTAGCAAATAACCAATTATATAGGGCTGTCCTCAGTCCACCGATATGTAAATACCCTGTTGGCGATGGTGCAAATCTGACGCGAACTTTGTCCATAAAATAAAATTAACTCTTAGTTAATATTATTATATCATTTTAATCATTACTTGACAATTCTATTCTTGCCGTTATTTTTAAGGTATGTTATAATATTAACATCAATTTGTTAACTAATTAATTTTAAAAAGCTATGAAAATTTTCCGCAAACTCTTCAAAAAATTCCATAAATTCCACAAAAAGGAGGATGATCACTGGTTAATAATAACGGTGATTTTACTTCTTTGCGTTACTGTTTTGGCTTTGGCTTTAGGTCAAAGTTTAACTAAACCGGCCGTCACAATGGCTAATAAACTTTCGGCTGAACAAGCCAGCAAAAAATTAAATGATTTTCTTAATCAAATGTATGGTCAGCAAATAGGAACTATTACTATTAAACAAATTTCAGAAGAGAGCGGTCTTTATAAAATTTTACTTACCCTAACTAATCAAGGTAAGACCAATGAAGACACGGTTTATCTGAGTCAAGATGGCAAATTTTTTATTCCCGGCCCCCAAGACATCAATCAAATCTTAGCTCAACAAAACCAACAAACTCAACCAACCGCTCCTTCAACCTCTCCCCAAAATCTACCCAAACAAGACACAGTTAAAGTAGAAATGTTTACGATGAGTTATTGCCCTTATGGCAATCAAGCCGAGGGCGGCATTATTCCGGTGACTAAACTTTTAGGCAAAAAAATTATAATTGAACCGCACTATGTAATTTATGAAAACTATCAAGGCGGCGGAGTAGATTATTGTTTAGCCAAGGGTAAATATTGCTCAATGCATGGTATTGCTGAACTTAATCAAGATGTCCGTGAAATCTGTCTTTATAAATATCAACCGACTAAATTTTGGGATTATTTAGAGCTCGTGAATAAAAATTGTAATGTGCAAAATATTGAGACCTGCTGGGAAAATGAAGCTAAAACCCTAAGTATTAATACTTCCCAAATTAAAACTTGTTTATCTAAAGAAGCGGAAACACTTTTAGCCAAAGAGGTGGAGTTGAATAAAAAATATAATGTTAGCGGTTCACCAGCAGTTTTTATTAACGGTACCGAATATCAAGGTGGCCGAGCTCCAGAAGATTATAAAACTGCTTTTTGCAATGGTTTCAAGACAGCGCCTCAAGAATGTTCACAAAAATTAGGCACGACTTCCTCGGCAACTACTGACGGCTGCGGCGGCTAAAAGTTTTTAAACAGAATCAAATAATCTAAAACCCGCTTTTCGGCGGGTTTTAAAATTCCGTGTTGCGGGG
>JAGUWE010000064.1 GCA_020062525.1 Patescibacteria group bacterium
CAAATCCTCTGTTGCCCACCCCGTTAGAAGTCGGCCAAAAGGAATTCTGACAAAAAATGTAACTTTTACCTTCTTTTGTTTTTTCTTAATTATAACAAGTCACTATCCGACTTCTAACGGGGCACGTTTAATCCACAATTTTATGCAAAAGAGAGTCTTTATAATCCATGGTTGGGACGGCCACCCTCAAGAAGGTTGTTTTCCCTGGTTAAAAAAAGAATTGGAGAAAAATTGTTTTGTCGTTTTTAATCCAAAAATGCCAGATCCACCACATCCAAAAATCAATTTGTGGGTAAATTTTTTGCGACAACAAGTAGGAGTTCCTGATAGAAACACTATCTTATTCGGCCATTCAATTGGAGCTCAAACGATTTTAAGGTATTTAGAGTCACTTAATAAAAAAGAAAAAATTGGGGGCGTTGTCTTATTAGCTGGCTGGGTTCATTTGACTGATGAGGCCTACGAAGTTGAGGAAGACAGAGAGATTGCTAAACCATGGCTGGAAACACCATTAAACTGGAATAAAATAAAATCTTGTGCCAATAAGTTTATAGCTATTTTTTCAGATAACGATCCTTTAGCCCTCTTTTCTGACTCTAAAATTTTTAAGAAAAAATTAGGTGCTAAAATTATAATTGAGCACAATAAGGGACATTTTTCCGGCAGTGATGGGATAAAAAAATTGCCATCCGCTCTTAAGGCCGTGCTGGAAATGAGTGAAAAAAATAAATAAAAAAACTAATTAATCTGACACTCAGAGCGGAGGGGTGCCTGAACGAGTTGCCCGTCCGCCGACGAAGCGGAAAAGAGGGAAGGTCTTGTCCACCTTCGGTGGATCCGCCGCAGGCGGAAAAACCTTTCAAATTGGAGAGTTGGCAGAGTGGCCGAATGCGGCGGTCTTGAAAACCGTTAGGCCCCAAAAGGGCCTCGGGGGTTCGATTCCCTCACTCTCCGCTTTGAGTCTTCCGAGGCCTTTGACGAAGAATCTCACCCCCTCCGCCCCGGGTGAAAATCTTACTTATCAATAAATTTATGAATCGCAAAAAAATAATTCTTTGGTCATTTTTTAATGCTTTAGGCACTTTGGCTTATATTACGTTGGTGGCTTTAATTTTACAAAACGGCGAAAAAATTTTTGGCAAGATGCAGGATATTTCTGGCCCGATTGCTTTTTTGCTTTTATTTATTTTATCCGCCGCCATTACTGGCGCTTTAGTTTTAGGCCGACCAATCTTTCTTTATCTTGACAATGATAAAAGAAATGCTCTTATTTTATTTTTCTACACTCTCGCCTGGCTATTTTTATTTTTAATTTTATCTTTTGTTTTGATGTACCTAAGATAATCAATATGGAAAAAATTGAACAAAATTTAACAAACTCTCTTGAAAAAGAAACGGATAACCTCCAAAAATATCTCCAAAAATATTTGAATTTCAACGACATTGAAATGAAAAGGGTTAAAATGATTGATTTAAAAAACTTGCCGGAAAGTTATAAAAAACAATTGGAGGGATTTAATGACAAACGGCTTGAAGAAATTCGCCTAGCTATTGTTCCTGACTTTTGGAAAACCTCTGAATCGCACGCTGACCAACAATTCATTATTTTTAATCAAAAATATTTTGAGGATGAAACCAAGGCCGATAAAATACATTGGCTGACCCATGAGTTAGCCCATTGTCAAAAATTTTTGGACTCACCAGAGACATATTTTAAAGAAATAGAGACGCCTGCCTTTGGCAATATACCGTCTGAAAACTTTTATCCGAATAATAAAGTAGAAGAATATGCTTTTACTCAACAATTCCAAACAGTAAAAGGCGCTGGTATAACTAAAGAAGAAATGCTAAATTTATTAAAAGAAAAATATAAAGATGAAAATGATTTCCTATTTTTCAATAGATTATTGGATAAAATTTATAAACAATAATTAACCACAAAAATTTATGGGCATCATTGGTCGCGTTTTTCTTGGCCTTTTATTTGCCGGCGTTGGCTTTGTTTTTGTCAAATACGCCCACTGGTTTTATGCTAATATTGGACCGATTGATTGGGCGGAAAAATATTTTTCCACTGCCGGCGGCACCAGAGCTTTTTACAAATTACTCGGTATTCTCTTCATTTTTGTCGGTGCTTTAGTTGCCACTGGTCTTGCTGGTGCTTTCTTTAGTTGGGCCTTAAGTCCTTTAATGCGAGGGAAAGTTTAAAAATGATTTTAAAAGGGGCCGATAGCTCAATTGGTAGAGCACTGGTTTTGCATACCAGAGGTTAGGGGTTCGAGACCCCTTCGGTCCACCAGATATAATTTAAGGAATGAAGGATGGTGATTAGAGAAAAAGACAATTAAATTTCTAATTGACCTAATTAATCCCCGCCTGCCTAAGCCATTTGTGTCTCTTTTAAGATAAACAAACTTTAACTTAAAAAGAAAACTTTTATCTTAGTATTAACTCAAAGGCATTAGCGGGCAGGTAATTATTCTAAATAAATCCCAAAAAAATAAATTTTAAATTATGACTTTTAAAAAATTGAGATTTGATTAGATTAATTAGAAATTAGATATTAGGCATTTAATTTTTAACTATTTTAAACTCTTCATTCGCCATAGCTTTCTTACTATACCGGATAATTAATCTTTTAACTTGTTTAATCACTTCTTTGGAAATTCTTTTGCCGCGCACAAATGCGGTCGGGCCAAGCGTTGATTTTAACTCAATGATTAAATCGCCTTTTTGACTAAGTTTTTTTAGTTTTAGGTTTTCTCCATAATTTCTGCCAATAATTACCTTGACATCAGCAAACCAAAAATGGCGGCCAATTTTCAGAAGCTCAACGTCATTAAGGCTGCAGTTTGGTTTTCTTTCAAACAATTCCCATAATTTCCTGCCAAATGCCAAATCGCAAAGCAGACACCCGCCGGCCGGTGTTGGATAATCCTTAATTTTATACTTTTTAACTAATTCCAGCTGCGCTTTTCTTTGGCGGCCCTGAATAGCCAACAATTTATTCCGATCAATTAATCCTTTTTCTTCCCAGAAAGTTTTCTTAAGCAATTTAGCCGAAAGCGGCCGTAATAGAAAACCACCAAGGCCTGACTCTCTTTCAAGTAACTCTAAGGCGGCTTTATTTTGACTCATCGGCCGCTCACCTAAAACTTCGCCGGTGACCACCAAATCATATTTTTCTTTTTTCATCATACTCTTGGCTTTTTTTAGCATCATTAAATGACAATCAAGGCAAGGATTCATGGCCGACCCATAGCCAAAACGCGGCTTTTTGACCATTTTTAAATGCTCTGGGGAAATGTCAATTATTCTAAGGGGCAAACCAATTTGCCTGGCTGACTTTTCTGCGATTTTCTCATCAAAAAACAAACTCTTAAAAGTCAGCCCTAAAAGCTCAAGCCCTTGCTCACTAAGTATTTTACTGGCTAAAATAGAATCTAACCCACCGGAAAACAAAATTAAACCTTTTAATTTCTTTAACATAAATATTTTCACTTTTAAAAAAAATAATTTTTTGTTATAATCTAATAAATCTTATAAGGTTCGAGGAAAATGATTTTACGGAGCATCCACAGGCAAATTAGCTTGGTCTCGCCAAAGGCGAGCAATTTGCCGAGGACTGAGTGAATCCGCCCGCTGGAGGCGGATGAACGACTCCGTAAAATTGTTTTCCGAGAACTCATTTTTAATATATTCCTCTTATGTTAACCCAAAAACCAATTGCTTTTTCTGGTATTCAGCCAAGCGGTATAATCCATATTGGCAATTATCTTGGCTCAATTAAAAACTGGTTAGAACTTCAGGACCGTTACCAATGTATTTTTTGTCTGGTTGATTATCATTCAATTACTGTCCGACAAACGCCGGCTGAACTGCGAAAAAATACCGAGGGGTTACTCAAACTTTATTTGGCCTGCGGCATTGATCCAAAAAAATCAATTATCTTCATCCAGTCGCAGGTGCCGGCTCATACTGAGTTGGCCTGGATTTTAAATACTATTACTTATCTCGGGGAGCTAAAGCGAATGACTCAGTTTAAAGACAAAGCGACCCGGTATAAGGAAAATGTCAATGTCGGCTTATTTGATTATCCGGTGCTGATGGCTGCTGATATTTTATTATACCAAACTAATGTTGTACCGGTCGGTCAGGATCAACTGCAACATGTGGAACTGGCCCGAACTTTAGCTCACCGCTTTAATCAATTATATGGCGAAACTTTTACTATCCCCCAACCATTAATTGGCAAAGGCGCTAAAATTATGGGCCTAGACGATCCGACTAAAAAAATGAGTAAATCCGCTAAAAACCCGGGAAATTATATTGCTCTCACTGACGATGTTGAAACAATCAGAAAAAAAATTGCCCGCGCCGTAACTGATTCAGGATACGAAGTAAAACTCTCTCCCGATAAACCAGCGATTTCTAATCTACTAACGATTTATCATCTTTTAAGTAATATTCCAATTAAAGATTTAGAAAAAAAATATACTGACAAGGGTTATGCTAAGTTGAAAAAAGATTTAGCCGAGGTGATCATTAATTTTCTTAAACCCATTCAGGAAAAAATCAAAACCCTTGACCAAAAAACAACCAATCAAATTCTTGCTGCCGGCACTAGGAAGGCCCAGACCCTTTCGCAATTAACTCTTAACCGGGTTAAAGAAAAAATGGGGTTAATTTGACAAATTCATCTTTTCAACTTTGTCAATTTTTTGTCCTAAAAATTTTGAACCAAAAATTTTAAATTTTTCCGGATTATCGGTGGTAAAAAATCTTACTTGACTGTTGCGGCTAAGTTGCGACTCAATTTCCGGGTGTCTAGTTAAATACTCAACCAAAGATTTAGCTACAATTTCTCCTGGGTTTAAAATTCGACACGATTTTCCTATCACTTGTCTAATTTGTTTTAGCATAATCGGATAATGAGTACAGCCCAAAATCAAGGTATCAATTTTTTTTAATTTTAACTGTCTAAGATAATTTCTTAAAATCATTTTAGCTTCTCGGCGAAGATAATAACCTTCTTCAATAAGAGGAACTAATAAAGGACATTCTTTTTGATGAATCTCTAAGTTGGGATTTATTTTTTTTAATTCACGAATGAAGGTCTGCGAATTAATTGTGCCGCAAGTTCCTATGACTCCAATTTTTTTAAAATTATTAAATCGAATTGCTTCTTCCACTAACGGCCTGATAACACCCAGAATTCTTCTTTGGAGTTTTTTATCCCTTTGATTTTTTTCAGGTAAATATTCCTGCTGAATTTGCTGCAAGGCCTCAGCCGAGGCTGTAAAACAGGCGATAAGTATCAACTGACAACCTTGACCAAATAAAAAATCAACCGCCTCACGGGTAAATTGATAAATTAACTCCGGACTGCGGTTGCCATAAGGGGTGCGAGCATTATCTCCTAAATAAAGATAGTCATATTGAGGCAAATGCTCTAAAAAAGATTTAAGAATTGTCAATCCCCCAAAACCAGAATCAAAAACACCAATCATAAATATTCTTCTAATTTTTCTTCTTTTAATTTTTCAATAATTTTTTTAATTTCCTGGGCTCTCTCTTTGGGGCAAATCATAATTGC
Organism: Patescibacteria group bacterium; assembly: GCA_020062525.1. Lineage (GTDB taxonomy): Bacteria > Patescibacteriota > Patescibacteriia > JAACEG01 > JAGUWE01 > JAGUWE01. The sequence continues at coordinate 5,597 of JAGUWE010000064.1, forward strand.
GTCTTCGGTTTCGATGATAACCATATTCTTGACGCCCAAAGTTGTAATCAATTTGCCAGTCAAACTATAAATTAAATTGCCGCTTGAATCAACGCCAATGTGTTTGCCGCGCGTGACATTTTCCTCCTCATTTTTGGATAAAATATTTTTTATCACCTGCCAATCGCCCACATCAGCCCAACCAAAATTAGCCGGAATAACTAACATCTTGCTAATCTTTTCCATAATCCCATAATCAATAGAAATAGGCTTGATGCGGGAAAATTCTTTTTTGAGAATTTCTTTTTCTTTTTTTGTGCCTAGGGCTTTTTCAATCACATGCAAATGCTGATACATCGGCGGCAAATATTTCTTGTATAAATTTAATAACTTATCAATCCGCCAGATAAAATAAGCCGGGTTCCAAAGATACTGCCAGTTTTTAAGATAGCGCCGGGCTTTTAAAAGCGTTGGTTTTTCCACAAATTTCTCAGCCCGAAAAATTTGGTCTTTACCAATTTTAGTAAAAACACTTTCCATTTTAATATAACCGTAGCCGGTAGCTGGAAAAGTAGGATTAATACCAATCAAAACCGTATAATCCGGATTTTGCCGGGCAACTCTGCCGCCTAATTTAATAATCCGAATAAATTCTTTTTCATCCCTAATATAATGGTCTGAATTAATCGTTACTATTATTTCCTGCGGATTTTGTTTATGGATTTTAACAGCGGCCAAACCAACAGCCGCGGCTGTATCTTTTCTTTCCGGTTCCAAAATAAAATTGGTCTCGGGAATATCGGGTAACTGTTCTCTGATCAATTCGGCAAATAATTCATTTGTGGAAATAAAAATATCCTTGGGAGAAAAACCCAATCTTACCCTTTTATAGGTTTTCTGAAGTAAGGTCTCTTCATCAATAAAAGGTTTGACTTGTTTGGGTGAATTTTTACGCGAAAGCGGCCAAAGCCGTGTTCCGACCCCACCGGCCAAAATAACTGCTTTCATAGAAATATAATGCCAATTTAATACAAATTTATGCGAATGATACGAATATCATTACTATCTATTCTAAACTTTCCACATTAACTCCGTAGCTCCAATTAACCTCCTTATAACTATGCAGTAATTTATTAATGTAATTTTTTAATTTATTATATTTTTCTAGGGTTTTGGCTTCAAACTTAATAGTTAAATAAGGGCCGTTTTGAGAATAACGAATAACAAACATAGAATCAGGCATATCAAGGCGGACCCCGTCGCCAGCTCTCTCATCATCAATAACTTCAGTATCCGGAAAATCAATTCTTAGCTTTTGGGCAATCCTGGCCATTAAACCGACCTTAACTTCGTCTGGAGAACCTATTTTAATTTCTGGACTGGAAATATATTGAGGAAGGTTTGCCAAAGCGCCTGACAAAGATTGATTGGTGCGCGACAAATAATGTAGTAACCTTAAAGTAGAATAAAGACCATCATCATGGTTATAAAAATCAGCGGAAAAGAAAAAATGGCCCGAAAGCTCTCCAATAAAAGCCGCTTTTACTTCCTGGTTTTTTTTCTTTAAAAATGAATGCCCTGTCCGCCACATAAAAGGTTCGCCCCCGTATTTTATAATTGTGTCGCTAACCACCCTTGAACAAAGCGTGTTAAACATTATTTTTTCTCCCGGATGCTCGTGTAATATGTCAATGGCAAAAAGCGCTACTAAAACATCGTTCCAAATAATATTGCCTTGATCGTCGACGATGCCAATGCGATCACCGTCGGCATCATAAGAAAAACCAATATCTGCTTTTTCCTCCAGAACTTTCTTTTTTAATCTTAGGACTACAGCCATTTCTGTCGGATCTGAAGTGCCTAAGGGGAAGGTGGGATTAATAGCGCAGTTGCTTTCCACCACTTCGCAGCCAGCCAATCTTAACAATTCGGGGGCAATTGCTCCGGCGGTTGAATTTCCCGAGTCTATGACTACTTTAAATTTTTTCCTAATCGGCAAACGCCTAATAATATCATTAAAATATTCTTGTTTAATATCGCGTTTTTCCACACTTCCCGGTCTTTCCCCTTGCTCATAATCTTCTATTTCGGTAAGGCGTCTCAATTCTTGTATGCCGTCACTAACTAATGTTTCGGAAAAATCAATAGCGAATTTAGCCCCGTTATATTCTGCCGGGTTATGGGAAGCGGTAATATAGGCTCCTCCCCGACGATCTAAAAAATATTGCGCCCAATAAAAAGTGCCGATTAAATTCATACCAATATCAATTGTATCTATACCTGCCCAAGAAAATCCGCGGGTCATGGCTTCGCTGTATTCTTGGCTGGTAGCGCGGCAATCCCGGCTAACAATTGCCTTGGTGATGTTGTGGCGCTTCATATAAGTGCCATGCGCCCGACCAAGATGCTCAACTATTTCCGGGTTTAAATCTTTATTAACCACCCCCCTTAAATCATAACCACGAAAAATATGTGGATTAATTTGCATAATAATATTTTAAGTTTTAAAAGATTCTTTAAAAGTTTGACCCAACCCGCCAAAAACTAAACAAATAATAATTAAATTAATTATTCCGCCAATTTGCGGCAAACTGGTAAGAAAAACAACCACCAAAAGTCCTCCTGCTATGGTCCAAGTGCTTGATTTTAAAGTTAGCAAAATTTTTCTCCCCAACCAGAGAGCCAAAACAATTTTACTTAAATAAAGCACTAACAAATAAATCCCTAAAATAATCATTGCCAAAGGAATGCCAATAATGGAAAGGAGCAATACCACTATTGCCAGTGGAATGGCTAATAAATAAATTACGCCCCAAGCCAAAGTTGGCCAGGGTTTGGTAGTAATGATTTGATTAATTTTTTCTAAAACATTAGGCCAAAGAGAAATAAGAATTATCGCAATAAGTAGCAGGCCAAAATAAGAAATAACTTTTTTGAACCAGTAACCAGCGGTTAAATATTTATTAGAAACTTTTTCTAAGGTTAAATAATTAACTTTGCCTTTAATTTGAGAATCTTTAGGAATCTCGATCTGCTTTATTGCCTGATAATTCAAATCACCGCCAATGACAGTTTTATCGGTCAATTTGAGATCGCCAGCAGGGTCTATTTTTAAACTAACATTACCGCCAATAGAATTCTCTAAAGTTACATTTTTACTACCGCCATCAAGATCGCCCTCAACTTTGCCTGAAATTTTAATATTATCAGCCCAACAAGTTAAATCCCCGCCAATCTCTGCTTGTTCGCCAATCACAACGTTATTGGCAAAAAGATTAACGTTTTTGCCAACTTTGCCGCTAATTTCAATCTGTACTGCCGCAGCTCTGACATTGCCAGCCACCTCACCATTGATTTTTAAACTACTAGCAGCGGCAATGACGTCGCCTGAAACTGACCCATTAATAGTTACCTTAGCCCCAGCCACAACCACATCGCCCAAAACCGCGCCATCAACTTCAATCGTCTGGGCAAATTTCAGCAGATTGTAATTGAGGGTTTCGCCGGCCCCAATTTTAACTTGACCTTCGTCTTCTTCTAATGCTAAGGCAGACATGGGAAAAAATAAAAGACCGGTTAAACCTATTAAGAATAAAAGTTTTTTCATAGTAACATCAAAAAAATTCAAACAATACTTATACCAACAATTTAACATAAATACTATTTAAAATCAATCAGATTTGCAGATCAAAATCAAATTATGCGCCCGCCAAAGAGTTGAAATTTTACCCTCTTTTGTGTAAAATTGATCAGTAATCCTAAAGCCAGCCTCTTTGACCAATTTAGCCAATTCCCCTAAAGTAAAAGCATGGCAGTAGCGAAGCACCTTTCTCCCGTCTTGAGTTTTTTTCCAAGGAATAAAAACATCTTTAAAATCCAAATTAGTTGAACGAACCCCGGGGATAATAATTTTCGGGAAAAATTTTAAAAAGCTGCGTTTTAAAATATAAGACAAATATCTTGGGTTATATAAATTCCAACAGGTTAAAAATAATAAACCATCGTCTTTAAGTAATTGTTTTAAATTCAATAAAGCTCTTAATCTTAATTCAACCGATGGCAAATGGTGAAAAACGGCCACGCAAAATATTTTATCGAAATGACTTTTCTCTAAACTTAAATTCAAAATATCGCCGATCTGAAAAGATGAAGCGATTTCCGGATATTTCTTTTGGGCCTCATTAATGAGATTGACTGAAACATCAACGCCTAAATAATTTATATTTTTATCCTTAAATAATTCATAAAGCCGCCCGTTGCCGCAGCCGATATCTAAAATGCGCTCACCGGGCCGAAGATATTTTTTAAAAAAATTAAAATCTGCCCAAAGTTTCTCTCTAGTTTGAGAAAAATGGGAAGCGATTGAATCATAGTTTTTGCGAGTCTTATCTAAAATAATTTGCGCGATTTCCTTTTTCATAAATACCTCTGCCTGTCATTCCGTGCTTGCCCGCCCGCCTCTGGAGGGACACGGAATCCATGGTTAAACCGTACTAATTCCGGATTCCCGCTTTTGCGGGAATGATAAAATGTAAATAAAATAATTAAAAATGTCTGATTTAAATCAACAACTTATTAAAGATTTGATAAAACTGGCGCCGAAAACACCGGCAGGTTTAGCTTGGGCAAAAAGAAAACTGGCGAAAAAATTTAAGACTGGCCTACCGCTTAACTCCCAACTCATTGAAGCTTACAATCTACTTTTGTTTAAAAGGAAAATCAAAAAAGATGAGATTTTAGAAAAATTGCTTCGTCGTAGGAAAATCAGAACTCTTTCGGGAGTTGCGCCGATTGCGGTTTTGGCCAAACCATACCCTTGTCCAGGAAAATGCATCTATTGTCCAACTGAAAAAAAATGCCTAAAAGTTATCTTTCTAATGAACCAGCAGTAATGCGAGCCATTGCTTGCGATTTTGATCCTTACCAGCAAGTTCAAATTAGAATCAAAGC
>JAGUWE010000052.1 GCA_020062525.1 Patescibacteria group bacterium
CCATCGCCATTTTGACAAATTGTTTTTTGACTAAACCGACAGCCAGCCGTACAAGTATTGCCATTAAGACAAGTATCATTAGTGCAAGCATTATCATCGTCGCAATCTGCATCAACAACGCAACTTGGAGTTTGGCAAGCTGCGCCGCAGCAGATTTTACCAGTGCAACCACAATCAGCCGGACAATTGGCACAGGTCTCACCCTTGCCTGGTTCGCAGCCACCAGTGCCGCAACTGGCAAGCTGACTGGTTAGTGGACAATCAATTAGACAAGAGGAATTATTTTCATTTAAGGGCGGATTAGTTTCACAAGTACCATTACCACAACAAGCTCCGCCTAAGCAATCCTGTGGACAACTCAAGCATTCGCCGGCGTTACAAACGCCATTGCCGCAAACACCAGTAGTTATGGGCATAATGGTTGGTTTTTTAATTATTTTTAAAACACGATTGTTGCCATAATCAGCAATGTAAAAAGCGCCTTGCGAAAGGACTATTTGAGTCGGATTGTTAAGATGAGATTGGTCGGCCCCGCTTATTTCATATTCGCCAAAGATTTCACTTTTAGTCGTCAGGTCAGTGCTAAATTTAAAAGCCCGCTGACCCGCTCTTTCTACCACATAAATATTACCATTGGTGTCAATATCAAGACCTGAGGGATCATTGGTTTGGGCTTCATTAGCAATGCCTGCTGTGCCGAAACTCGTGATTGGATTTAAATTATTATCATATTTAAGGATTTGATGGTTGGCCGTGGTTACATAAACTTCATTATTATTACGATCAACTCCAACTCCTTGAAGTGGTGTGCCAACATTGAGCGTAATTAGTTGACCGGAAAGATTGCGGTCGTATTTGTAGATAGTACCATTATCCGAGACAAAAAAAACAAAACCTTGATAATCCGTGGTAATGCTAGTGATTTTGTCAGGAGTACTTTGGGCAAAGTGGAGTTTGACGGTTACCTTTTTAGTTTTCTTGTCAATAATCATCACGCGCGAAGAACCAGCTGCGTCAACTATAATCAAGGCATCAGCATTTTTAAAAACAGCGATAGCATTGGGATTCAAAAGTAAATTATCATCACCATAGCTACTGGCTCCTTGACCTAATTGACCAAAAAAAACTGAACAATTAGTTAAAGCGCTATTACATTTATAAATGACATTTTGGCTTTGGCTGGCCACATAGACCTCGCCGCTGCCCAAATCCACATCCAAACCAACTGGCGCGGTTAAAGAATTATTGGCTGTGTTATAGGTCCAGTTAGTGAGATCGGTTTTAGTAATAACAATGTTAGAGCAGTCGGGCTGGTTAGTGCAGACCCCATTGCAGCAAGTGGGAAAGGTTTCAGTGCAGGGACAATCAGTGCCAGTGGCCGGGGAAAAACAATTCTGCATAGCATCTTGAACCTGCTGGTTAACATTAACTTGATATTGGGTTTTAACCGAAAATCTATCGTGATTAATTATTGTTAGGGTGATTTCTTCAGTGCTACAACTGCCACCGCCAGGACAATCGGCATCAGCCGAACAGGTTTTAATACCATTAGCTGTGGTATCTAAACAAAATTGAGCATCGGAGGAATATAACCAATAATTCACTCCGCCGGCTAAAACAATATTTGAGGAATTAAGTGTCCTATAAGACATCGGGCTGTTAAAGAGGATTCTAATCGGGATGTTCAGCCGCACGCCCTCAGCTTGGAATTTGGGTTCCACAGCTAAGACCTGAGGCGGGGTGGTGTCAATGGTGTCGTTGGTAGAAAATTGCCAAAGATAATCGTCAGTGGGCGGGCCTTGGGCCGTGCCATCAGCATTGCCGTCTAAAGAATTACTCGCCATATCAACCACCCCAGTGTAAGGAAAATCAGCCTGGGGCAAGTTAGTGCCACTGGCGGCTTTGACTGTAACTTTAAGAGTAGCATTGGCTGGCAAGCAATGAATAATAGTGCCGCAAGAATTGATTCCGCATTCTTGAGTGGGAATAAATTCTACGGTTTGGTATTGGTTGGTAATTTCAAAAGTGCCAGCCACTTCGTTGCCATTAATTGGATTATTATCAATATCAACTACAAGGTTGTTAAAACCATCGCTGGTTTTGCCTGAAGCCGAACTTGGATCAATAGCTTCAGAAAAATTAATCTGGATAATGATGTTTCTGGGATTAGTTGAATTAGCTTTGGGTCTGACTTCGGTAATTTTCGGTGGGGTGGTATCTACAAAAGTGCTGACTTGAAAGTCCCAAGAATAACCGGTCGGCAAAGCAACTTTGCCGTTGACTTTGAGAATACCACTGGTGAGCTGGACGCGATACCAAACATCTTCAGAAGGTGAGCCAAGAAGGTCAACTGGATCAAAAATAAAGGTTTTATTGCCGGGCAGAGCAAGGGCTGAAACATTGCTCAGATAGGGACCGCTCCCAGCTTGGGCCTTGGTGCTGATTTTAACATTATTAACGTTAATCTGACCAGCGGTAATTAAAGTTATTGGGTCCATTGCTTCTTTAAAAGTAATAACAATATTTGTATTGCGGGGAATACCAGTGGCATTACGGCCAGGATAATGGCTTTCAATAACGCCCACTCCTAAGGCAC
>JAGUWE010000092.1 GCA_020062525.1 Patescibacteria group bacterium
ATTATGCAAATGTGCCAAACATTTGCAAATTTCCAATTTCCCCGCCTGCCAAAGCCTGGTACTGGCGGGCAGGCAATTTCTAATTTCCAATTAAATTCCAAATCCCAAATTTCAAAATCTAAAATTGAGGTAGAATTAGTGATTCCTAAAAGGTTTAATAAGATTAAAAAAGATCCGTTTGAGTATTACGGAATGGAGCGGGTTTTTAAAGTAACAAAATTGCCCTGTTTGGATTTAATTCCGCTGGGACTGGCGCGAATTGGTTTTTTGATCCAAACTTTTACTTTTCTGATTTTGGCGAGAATTTATTTGTTATTTAAAAAATATGATTTGCTTTATACTCGCGAACCATTGGCTGGTTTATTTTTCCGCGATTTTGTTTTAGAGCTTCATTATTTGCCAAAAGGAATAAAACCAATACACAAAAAAATTTGGCAGCGTGTCAAAAAGATAATTGTTCTTACCAACTTTATTAAAGATAAATTAGTCGAAAGTGGTATTTTGCCGGCTAAAATTTTAGTTGCACCTGACGGGGTTGCTCTTGAAAGATTTAATGTAAAAGAAAGTCAGATTGAATGTCGCCAGAAATTAAATTTACCACTCGATAAAAAAATTGTTTTATATACTGGCCATTTATACGAATGGAAGGGAGCGGCCGTGCTGCTGGCAGCAGCACGGAATTTTCAATTCCTAATTTCTAATTTCCAAAATGTTTTATTTGTTTTTGTGGGCGGGACCGAAGAGGATATTGAAAAGTTTAAAAAAGGAGCGTCTGGTTTAAACAATGTTTTAGTTGTTGGCCATCGGCCGTATACCGAGATTCCTTATTGGTTAAAGGCGGCTGATGTTTTGATTTTGCCCAACTCAGCTCGTGAAAAAATTTCTCAATTTTACACTTCGCCACTTAAACTTTTTGAATATCTGGCTGCCGGTAAGCCGATCGTGGCTTCGGATTTGCCATCAATTCGGGAAATTCTTAATGAAAACAATTCAATTTTAGTTAAACCAGACAATCCGGAAAGTTTGGCTAAAGGGATAAATTTGGCCTTGCAAAAGCCGGATTTTTCTGTTAAGATTGCCAAACAAGCCCGTCAAGAAGTCAAAGAATATAGTTGGCAAAAACGAGCCCAAAAGATTCTTAACTTTTTAAAAATTTGATTTACATAATTAACTTTTGACTTTTAATTTTTGCCTGCCCGCCAGTCCTAGGCTTTGGTAGGCGGGATTTTTAATTTTCCAACCTATGTCTAATTATCATCTTTCATTGGTGATTCCAGTTTACAACGAAGAAGAGAATTTAGAAAACTTAAATCAGAAAATCAAAGAGGTCTTAACTAATTCTGGTTATCAATACGAGATTATTTTTGTTAATGATGGTTCAATTGATAAAAGTTTTGAGATTTTGAAAAAAATTGCCGCTTTCGGGCCGGATATAAAAATAATTAATTTTCGCAAAAATTTTGGCCAAACCGCCGCTTTGGCCGCCGGTATTAATCATGCCCAAGGCGAAATTATTGTGCCTTTGGACGCTGATTTAGAAAGTAATCCGGCTGATATTCCAAAATTACTTGCCAAAATCAAAGAAGGTTATGATATTGTTTCCGGCTGGCGCAAAAACCGCTGGCAAAATAAATTTTTCAGCCGTCGACTGACTTCAATGACTGCCAACTGGTTAATTTCAGCCGTGACAAAAGTTAAACTTCATGATTACGGCTGCACCCTTAAGGCATATCGCTGCGAGATTATTAAGGAAGTTGGTCTTTACGGAGAAATGCATCGCTTTATCCCGGCCCTGGCTTCTTGGCAGGGAGCGCGTGTCACCGAAATTGAAGTTAATTATCAACCCCGACGTTTTGGCAAATCCAATTATGGTTTAGGTAGGACTTTTAAAGTTATATTAGATTTGATGACGATTAAATTTTTAAGCGGCTACTCAACCAAGCCAATTCATTTTTTTGGCGCCGCCGGTTTTATTTCTATTTTTATTGGTTTTTTGGCTGGCGGTTTAGCAGTTTATTATAAATTGACCCAGCAAAAAGATTTTATTTCCACGCCCTTACCTGTTTTAACCGCTTTGTTTTTCATTGTCGGCGTCTTGTTTATTTTAATTGGCTTTTTAGCCGAGATGATAATGCGCGTTTATCACGAAACCCAGCGCCGTCCGATTTATTCAATCAAAGAAAAGATTAATTTTCCCGCCCAAGGCGGGTCCGCCTCTGGTGGATAATTTTTCGTTTTTCGCTTTTCGCTTTTCGCTTTTAGTTTTTAGTTTAACATTATGTGCGGCATTGCTGGCTTTATTGGCCAAGGAAATCGTGAAATTTTAGAAAAAATGACTGAAACACTTCGTCATCGGGGTCCAGATGACGTTGGTTTTTTTGTGGGAGATAATGTTTTTTTGGGACACAGGCGGTTAAGCATTATTGATTTAGAAGGAGGCCATCAACCAATTTATAACGAAGACCAATCGATAGTAGTGGTTTTTAATGGCGAAGTTTATAATTTTTTAGAGCTACGGAAATTTTTAGCGGAAAAAAATCATGAATTTTCTACCAAGACCGATACTGAGGTCTTGGTCCATCTTTATGAAGAAAAAGGCGAGGAGTTTTTACGGGATTTAAACGGCATGTTTGCTTTGGCTTTATACGACCAGAAAAAACAAAAACTGATTTTAGCCCGGGATCGACTTGGCAAAAAGCCGCTTTATTGGGGAAAATTTGGCCAGACCTTAATTTTTGCTTCAGAACTAAAAGCAATTTTAGCTCATCCGCTGGTAAAAAGACAAATTAATTTCCAAGCCCTGGCTAAATATTTAATTATGGAATATGTGCCAACGCCTCTTTCAATTTTTGAAAATATTTATAAATTAGAAGGCGGTCATTACATAGTTGCTGATAATCAGTTAAAATTGGAGATTAAGAAGTATTGGCAATTATCTTTTAAGGAAAGGAAAATTTCAAGTGAAGAAGAATTATTAACTGAACTGGATCACCGTTTGGAAGAGTCAGTCAGGTTGCGGTTGATTGCCGATGTGCCGCTCGGAGTTTTTTTAAGCGGCGGCATTGATTCAAGCGCCTTGGTCTATTATGCCCAGAAAATTTTAGGCAAACCCGTGAAAACTTTTTCCATTGGTTTTACTGATCCGACCTTTGATGAAAGCCGCTATGCTCGTTTAGCAGCCAATTTTTTAGGAAGTTTTCATCAGGAAAAAATTTTAGAAGCCAAGGATTTACTGGAATTGGTGCCGCAGATTGCTAATTTTTTAGATGAACCCTTGGGCGATGCTTCAATTGTGCCGGTTTATCTGCTTTCCCAGTTTACCCGCGAGCAAGTGACCGTGGCTTTGGGCGG
>JAGUWE010000137.1 GCA_020062525.1 Patescibacteria group bacterium
ACCATAAATTTCTAAATTCAGCATTCCTTTTAGAAACTCAGCCGATTGAGTTTCTTGTGGCGGCAATTTCTCTAAATTAGCCAAAAAATTTTTGATTCCTGGCTCAAGTTTTTCTTTTGGCAGATTAACATAGCTTCTTGCTAATCCAACGATTCTGGCTTGTGTTTCTAATCTTTCTTTTTCAGGTTCAAAAGAGGTGAGTTGTTGAGAGATGATTCGGTCTTTTAACATAAAAAGTCTATTTTTCTTCTGGTGGTTTTTGCCAGGAAACATAGTCGCAGTTGGGGTAGTTTGAACAGCCATAGAAGAAACGGCCGCGTTTGCTACGCCGGCGGACAACAGTTCCTACCTGGCATTTGGGACATTTGATTTCCTCGCCTTTTTCATTAGTAATTTTAAAATTATTATCTAAGTGTTTAGTATTTTTGCAGTCGGGGTAACCAGAACAGGCCAAAAATTTGCCAAACCGGCTTTTTTTAACAACCATTGGTTGGCCGCACTTTTCGCAAATCATTTCAGTTTTTTCATCTTGTTGGGGAGTTATCTCGTTTTCGTTTTTTTCATTATCTTTTGTTAAATTTTGTGTATATTTGCAGCGGGGAAAACTAGAGCAAGCCAAAAATTTGCCAAAGCGGCTCATTCGGGTAACTAAAGACGCGCCGCATTTGGGACATTTTTCCTCGGTTACCTCGCCCAGGACTTTTTCTTTGGAAAGTGTTTTTTCTTTTTGGACTAAATTTTTCTTAAAGGGCCAATAAAAATCAGCAATCACCGGCTGCCATGAAGTTTCGCCTTGAGCAATTTTATCTAAATCATCCTCCATTTTAGCTGTAAACTGGTAATCAACAATTTGCGAGAAATGCTTTGTCAATAAATCATTAACCAAAAAAGCCATTTCGGTTGGTTTGAGGCGGCCGGTTTCTTTTAGGACATAACCGCGCTCCTGAATGGTGCTGATAATCGGCGCATAAGTTGAGGGCCGGCCAATGCCGTAACTTTCTAATTTTTTAATGAGTCCCGCTTCTGAATAGCGAGCCGGCGGCTGAGTGAAATGCTGATTGTTTTTTATCTCAAGAAGAAGCAAGGTATCCCCTTCTTTAACCTGAGGCAAAATCGTTTCACTGGTGGCGGTCTGATAGATTTTTAAAAAACCCATGAACTTGACTATCTGGCCATTAGCCAAGAAAGTATAGGGCGTCTTTTGGGCTTCTATTTCCAAAGCGGTTTGATCAAAAAAAGCATCGGTCATCTGAGAAGCAACTGTTTTTTGCCAGATTAGTTGATAAAGTTTAGCTTGGTTTTTATCTAAATAATTTTTGATTTTTTCCGGCTGGCGAAAAACACTGGTTGGCCTGATTGCTTCATGAGCTTCTTGGGCCAATTTAGCTTTGGTTTTGTAATATTTTTTGCCCCTGAAGTAGTTTGGTTCAAAATTATTTTTAAGATAAGTTGCAACTTCATCTAAAAATTTTTCTGCCAAATTCAGCGAGTCAGTTCGCATATAAGTAATTAAACCGACAGAACCTTCTTCTCCCAACTCAATACCTTCATAAAGTTGCTGAGCCAGCCGCATTGTCTGTTTGGCTGAAAAACCAAAGCGGCGGTTGGCTTCCTGCTGCAGAGTTGAGGTAATAAAAGGCGACGGGCTTTTGCGGATAACCTCTTTTTTTCTAATATTTAAAACCCGATAAGTCGTCTCTTCTAAGTTTTTTAAAATTGCCTGGGACTGGGTCTCATTTTTTATTTCTAATTTATCAATTTTCTGACCATTAATTTTATCAAGATGAGCAAAAAATGGCTGGCCGCTGGCTTCTTGGGTTTTACCCTCAAGCGGATCAAAAATAGCGTCAATTGTCCAATATTCTTCCTTTTTAAAAATTTGGATTTCTTTTTCTCTTTCAACAATTAGCCGCACCGCCACTGATTGGACGCGGCCAGCTGAAAGTTTTTTAGTGACTTTGCGCCAAAGAAAAGGCGAGAGCTCATAACCAACCAAACGGTCTAAAAGGCGTCGGGCTTGTTGGGAATCAACTAAACCCAAATTAAGGCCACGCGGTTCCTTTAAAGCATTAGCAATCGCTTCTTTAGTGATTTCGTGAAAGACAATCCGTTCTACCTTATTTTTGATTTTTGATTTTTGATTTTTGATCTTGTTCAAGCCAAGGGCTTGAACAAGATGCCAAGCAATGGCCTCACCTTCGCGATCCTCATCAGTGGCCAGGATTATTTTATCAGTTGATTTAAGTTTACCCTTTAGGTCTTTAATAATTTTTTTAGCTTTAGGTGAGATGACATAATGGGGCTTAAAATTATTTTCAATCTCAATACCCATTTGATTTTTGGGCAAATCCCGAACGTGGCCGTAGGAAGAAGCGACCTGATAATTTTTGTCCAAAAATTTGGCAATGGTCTTAGCTTTAGTTGGTGATTCAACAATAACGAGATTCATAGGATTAATTTAAAATTCAAATATCAAAATGTAAAATGACAATGTAAAATGCAAAATTAACTAAAGTTAAAATGGTTTTTAAATTTGCTAATTTTAAATTTTGCTCTGTCATTTTGATTTTTACATTTTGCATTTTGAATTATCTCGCTATGACATAATTCATTCCTCCTAAATTTTTCACTATTCCCTTAAGTTCCATTAGTGCTAAGGTTGAATTGACTTGGGCTGGGGGCAGTTTACTAAGATGGATAATTTTGTCAATATGAAGAGGGTCCTTACATAAAAATTCCAGAATAATTTTTTCTTCTTCGGTTTCGGCAATGATTTTTTGGTTTTCGAGAAATTCAGTGGCCTGCTTTAAGTTAAGACTTTCTAAAATATCAGTAGTAGAAGTCACTAATTTGGCTCCTAATTTAATTAGATTATTAGCTCCTTGAGAGTTTTTGCTATAAATATTGCCAGGGACAGCAAAAATTTCACGGTTTTGCTCTAAAGCAAAATTAGCCGTAATTAAAGTACCACTTTTTTCCGGCGCTTCAATAATTAAGACACCTAAAGAAAGGCCAGAAATCAAACGATTGCGAGCTGGAAAGTGTTGTTTAAGAGGCAAAGTGCCGGGCGGATATTCAGAAAAAAGAAGCCCTCCTTTTTCAATAATTTTTTTAGCTAAATAACGATTGCTACTAGGATAAATATTTTGTTTGTCTAAACCAGAACCCAAAACAGCAATGGTTTTGCCGCCGGATTCCAAGGCCGTCTGGTGAGCCAAAGCATCAATACCTAGGGCTAAACCACTGACAATCGTTAAGCCAGTTTGAGTCAATTGGCGGGTTATTTCAACGGTAACTTGTTGGCCATAGGCAGTTGGCTTTCTGGTGCCGACCACGGCCAAAGAGAATCCCTGAGCAATTTTTAAATCGCCAGAGAAAAAAAGCAGTGGCGGCGGCTGATAGATCTCTTTTAGTAGTTTAGGATAAGTTGATTCAAGAATGGTGACTATCTCCAATCCCTCTTGGTTGAGTGTTTCCCATTCCGCCTCAGGATTAATTTCTTTTCGTTTGATTAAAAAATTTTCCAAGGCCTCTACTTCTAAACCAGCTTCTATAAGTGCTTTTGAGGGAGCCTGCCAAGCTGCTTCTAAATTAGGAAAGGCCTGCAGTAATTTTTTTAATTTTTGCGGTCCGATTTTATTGATCTTGGAAAAAGCCAGCCAATATTTTTTTTCTTGGGTAGCTATTGACATAATTATTAATTTATGTTAAAATACCTTGATAATAATTAATTTCTGGTTTTTTGTCTACCAGTAGCGAACGCTGAAGGTCACCCCTCCTAACCAGAGGCAAGTAGCACCAAGTTAAGGTTGGTTGATGTATTTCAATCTACCTTCGCTGGTAGGCAATAAAGTGGAGGTTAATGTTAAAAACGCTGGGGACCCCCTCAGTGTTTTTAGTTTTTTAACAATTTAATAATTTCTTGGTTTAAAATTTCAAAGAGGTCGTTAAATTGTTTGAGCTCGTCTTTTTTAAAATTTTCTAAAACAAAGCGTTCAGTTGGAAAACTTGGACTTTTTATTTTTGGGCCAACGCCAATACGCAGGCGCCAAAAATTTTTAGTTTTCAGTTGGTTAATAATTGATTGGACGCCCTGATGGCCGGCTGAGCCACGATTAAAACTTATTTTAAATTTACCCAAAGGCAAATCAATTTCGTCATGGGCAACTATGATATCCTCCGGTTTTATTTTATAAAAGGAACAAATTTTTTTAACTGCTTGTCCGGAATTATTCATATAGGTCTGGGGTAAAGCAATAAAAAAATTTTTATCGTCCAATTTGGTTTTAACAATCAATGCTTTAAAATTTTTGTTTAATTTTAATTGTGGTAATTGATAGGTTTTAATCAAGTTTTCAATCAATAAAAAGCCGACATTGTGGCGAGTGAGCGAATATTTTTTGCCGGGATTGCCCAGGCCGACTAAAAGTTTCATAAGGAAATGTTTTTTATTTTAATTTTTACGCTTAGACCGTTAAGATTAAATTTTTTTCTCAAACGGTTTTCCAAATATTTTAAATAAGAAGTATGAAGCATATCTTTGGGGCCGATAAAAACCGTAAATTCGGACGGCGCGACTCTGGTCTGACGAAAATCATAAATTTTCGGTTTTCTTTTGCCCTTGGCACGAAGCGGTTTGTGCAGAAGACGCGTCTCATAAATAAAACCCTTTAATTCTTTTTCATCAATGAATCTTTGATTGATTTGATAAATTTTGAGAACTAATTCTAAAATTTTCTTTACCCCCACCCCAGTTTTGGCTGAAACAAAAAGAACCGGTGCCCATTTTAGCGGCGCTATCATTGCCTGAGCATAGGCAACAAAATCATTTCTTGATTTTTGACCAAACTCCTCTAATAAGTCAATTTTATTAACCACAATCACCGCTGGTTTTTGTGACTGGACAATGAGATTTGCTAATTCTATGTCTTGTCTGGTGATTTTTTGGCTCACATCTAAAAGCAAAATTGCCAGATTGGCTTTTTTAAGGGCTCTAATGCTTTTGCCAATGATGATTTTTTCTAGTTGCGTGGTCCATTTTTTAATGCCGGCTGTGTCAATTAAAATTAGCGGCACACTGTTGAAAGTCATTTCTCTTTCTTGGGGCTCTAAAGTTGTCTGCGGCAGAGGACTAGTGATTACTTCTTCTCGGCCCAGCAATTTGTTTAAAAGACTAGATTTACCTACATTTGGTTTACCAATAATTGCTATTTTAATTTTAGTTGGTTCGGCTAGCACCGCTGATTGAGGCCTAATTAAAGTAATAATTTTATCTAATAAATCACCTGTGCCCACGCCACTGAGGGCTGAGACACAAGAGGGCCTGCCTAAACCGAGTTTTTCAAACTCGGTTTCTTTGCGTGTTTCTCTTATTTTTTGATTATCAATTTTGTTAGCCACTAATATTATTGGTTTTTTTGTTGCCTGACGAATAATTTTTAAAACCAGGCGGTCTTCGGCTAAAATACCGACCTGGCCATCAATTAAAAAAACACTGGCCGCAGCTTTTTTAATAATTTGAAGAGAATGGCGGGCAATTTCTTCCTCTAATTCAGTTTTTTTTCTAAGATCAAGTCCAGCGGTATCAGCTAAAAGAAAGGTCTTACCTCGCCATATGCAATAACCGAGATTACTGTCACGGGTCGTACCGGCCCAAGGTGAAACAAGAGCTTTCTTTTCTTCAATTAAACGATTAAAAAGAGTTGATTTGCCCACGTTTTTCCGACCAACGAGGGCAA
>JAGUWE010000003.1 GCA_020062525.1 Patescibacteria group bacterium
AGAGTATAAGAAAAAAATCAAAATGCAAAAATCAAAATGCAAAATGACAATTAAAAATTAAAAAAAATAAAAGACGGCTACATTTTCCGTCTTTTTTGGTCAGATAAAATTAGCGATCCTACCTGCCGGCAAGCGCAGCGCGGCTTGAGCGATTTTGCATAACTCGTTATTATGCGATTAGCAAAAATTCTCATTAAAAAATTTAATTTTAAATTTTATTCCTCTTTCTTCACCTCTTGCCAAACGGCGGCTTTGATTTCCTGGATGAGTTGGGGATTTTCTCGTAAATATTGTTTGGCAGCTTCGCGGCCGACGCCAAATTTAATATCTTTGTAGTTATAAGTATTACCGGCCTTAGTTATAACGCCGAGATTGGTGGCGGTATCCAAAACATCGCCCGAAAGTGAAATTCCTTCATTATACATAATATCAAATTCAGTGTTCTTAAATGGCGCGGCTACTTTATTTTTCACCACTTTGGCCCGAACCCGATTGCCAACAATTTGTTCTCCTTTTTTAAGCTGGGCAGCGCGACGGACTTCAATTCTAACTGAGGAATAAAACTTTAAAGCCACGCCACCAGTTGTGGTCTCCGGATTGCCAAAGAAAACACCTATTTTCATTCTAAGCTGATTAATAAAAATAACCACGGCGCGAGATTTACTAATAATGGCTGTTAGTTTTCTAAGCGCCTGGCTCATCAGGCGAGCTTGCAGGCCGATAAAGTGATCACCCATCTCGCCTTCAATTTCTGCTTTAGGAGTAAGAGCAGCCACTGAATCAATTACAATAACATCTACTCCGTTGGAACGAACTAAGGTCTCAACAATATCCAGCGCTTGTTCTCCAGTATCCGGCTGGGAAATTAATAAATCATTAATATTGACTCCGATCCTCTTGGCATAATCAGGATCTAAGGCGTGCTCGGCATCAATAAAAGCCGCTATCCCGCCCATTTTTTGTACTTCGGCGACAACGTGTTGGGCCAGTGTTGTTTTGCCTGAGGCCTCGGGTCCAAAAATTTCAACCACTCTACCACGCGGCAGTC
Organism: Patescibacteria group bacterium; assembly: GCA_020062525.1. Taxonomy (GTDB): domain Bacteria; phylum Patescibacteriota; class Patescibacteriia; order JAACEG01; family JAGUWE01; genus JAGUWE01. The sequence continues at coordinate 1,049 of JAGUWE010000003.1, forward strand.
CACCGACCCCCAAAGCAATATCTAAAGAAAGGCAACCGGTTGGAATGGCATCAACCTTCATGGCTTTGGCTTCGCCTAATTTCATAATCGAGCCCTCGCCAAACCGCTGCTTGATCTGGCTGATGGCTTCGGCAACTTCTCTTTTGGGCTCCTGACTTTTATTGTCTTTTTTTATGTCTTTTGGCATAAAAGTTTAATTTAAAATTGAAAATTATTTTACCGAAACCTCTTGTTTTTTCTCATCACTGCCAATAACTAAAACCTTGCGAAAAATCTCGTTGACTTTTGAATATCTTTTTTGAGCAGAAATTTTAATGATGTTTAATCCCTCTTGCAAAAAAATTTTATCAGAAAAAACACCATCACTGCCAACAAAAACTTCTTGCTCATTGATCAAAAGTTTGGCTTCTCTGGCGGTTCTACCCCTGACTTCAACTACTTGTTTATTAGTAATTAAATTGTTTTGGGGACTTTCTACCAAAAGCATCGGCGGGCTAATAATTTTTTTGGTCTCCCAACCCAAATAACCAAAACAAATAAAGATAAGCGTTATAACCAATAGTAATCTGATTTTTTGTGGAGTGATTTCTGTTTGACTAAAATATTTTTTCAATTTTAAAAAAATTATTGGTTGAGAGTAAAAATCAGGTTTTTGATAAATCATTCTTTCGCTTTGTAATAATTTCAAATAATAATTTGGTTGGTTAACGCCAAGAACAAAAAGATAACTCTTGAGATAATTAGTAGTATAAACATAACTTGGTAAATTCTGATATCTTCCTTCCTCTAAAGCAAGTAGATAGATTGGATTAATGCCGGTTATTTTTGCCAGTGAAGCCAAATCAAAACCCTGGGCCTCCCTGAGCTTTTTTAACTTCTCCCCTAAAGTCGAATTATTAGCTAAATGTTTAATTTTAAAATTAAACATAATTTAATAAATTTGTTTATCCTGATCTTCTTCATCTATCTCTCTCTCATCTTCTCCTTCCTCTATCTTATCAAAGTCCCCTCGGTCAATCAAGATTTCTCGCGGTTTGGCTCCATCCAAGGGTCCAACTACTCCTTGCTCTTCTAATAAATCAAGTAGGCGAGCAGCTCGGGCATAACCAATGCGCAGGCGCCGTTGAAGAAGTGAAGCCGAGGCCTTGCCGGCACGAATGGCTATTTCTTTGGCTTCCTCTAATAACTCATCATCACTACCACTAAAATCATAAAGGAGACTCCCCTCTTTTGGCTTCTCAATTACCTCAGGGAGATACTCGGGCTGCCCTTTTTCTTTTAAAAAACTTACTATCCTTTTTATCTCTCGATCAGAGACATAAGCACCTTGGAGACGTTTTGGGCGGGAAATTTCAGAGGAAATAAAAAGCATATCGCCACGGCCCAATAATTTCTCGGCGCCGCCAGTATCTAAAATCGTTCGGGAATCAACCAAAGAAGCCACCGCAAAAGCCAGGCGACTGGTAATATTGGCCTTAATGAGTCCAGTAATTACATTCACTGAAGGACGTTGAGTGGCTAAAACCAAATAGATGCCCACTGCTCGGGACATTTGGGCCAGGCGAATAATTAAGGCCTCAATTTCAGCCCCGGCCGCCGCCATTAAATCAGCCAACTCATCAATTACAATGACTATAAAAGGCATTTTTTGACTACTGGCAGCATTATAGGACTGAATGTCTCGCTTACCATATTTTGACAAAATTTCAAATCTTTTTTCCATCTCGCTAATCGCCCACTTTAAACCATTAATCGTCTTTTTGACATCAGTAATAACCGGGGTAATTAAATAAGGAATACCATTATAAACCGGCAACTCCACTCTTTTAGGATCAATCAAAATAAATTTTAACTCCGAAGGTGAATTTTGATAGATTAAACTAATTAAAATTGAATTAATAGTAATGGTTTTACCAGAACCAGTGGCACCGGCAATCAATAAATGGGGCATTTTACCTAAATCAGCTAACCAGACCTCGCCAGCCACATCTTTGCCTAAAGCAATCATTAGATTAGAAGCGCGGCGACGAAAACGATCCGAGTCCAAAATTTCTTTAAGCCGAACCACGGCTACTTTCTGATTAGGAACTTCAATGCCCACCAAAGATTTACCCGGAATCGGCGCTTCAATTCTAATGGGATGAGCAGCTAAAGCCAGGGCTAAATCATTATGAAGCGTCACAATTTGAGAAAGTTTTACCCCATCAGCTGGTTTTAAAGTATATTGAGTCACTGTCGGTCCCACACTGACTTTTCCCATTTCTACTTCAATACCAAAGTTTTCTAAGGTCTTCTTAATAATATTGATATTAGCATTAATATCGCCACTGGTTGGCTGAGTGTTTCTGTCTTCAAGTAAGGTCAAGGGTAAATCAATTCGCCGACCGCTTCTTTTTGTTTGGGTCAGTTTTAGATCATCAAGCGTTAACTGTTGCTCTTTTTTTATCCCCAAAATTGATTCAATTTCTTCTAGTTCCTTGATGTCTTTAGTGGCAAAAGTCGTCTCTTCTCTGACCCAGGATTCAGAATCAATTTTTTTCTTTTTACTCAATAAATTGAAAAACCAGTTAAGTAAATTTAAAACTAAGCGATTGAGTCGATTAAAAAGAACTGGCAAAAAAGAAACCCCTTGAAAAAGTTTAGTCAGAGACAAGTTAAATAAAATTAAAATGGCGCTAATTAAAAAAGCAAGAAAAATAATAATAGTTGCCCAAAAGCCAAATAGTCGTTCAAGAGGATAACTTAAAATTAATCCGGCCAGCCCTCCACCCCGACCAGCCAAGGCCTCACTGAAAGCTTTTTCTGGCAAAATAGCCAGATGAAGTAAACCAAAAAAAGTCAATGTCAGCACTAACAATGTCAACCAATAAATCCAGAGGATTTTTAATCTTTCTTGAAAAAGTACTAAGAAGCCAGTTATAACTAATAAAACTGGCGCTAACCAGACCCCCTGGCCAAATAAAATGCGCAACAGCTTTAAAAGATAAAAACCGGCCTGACCAGCTTGATTCATTAGACTCAATAAACTAATGAAAGCTAAAACAAAAATAAAAACAGTCAAAATCCCCTTTTTGACTTCTCGGCCCAATGGCTGGCCGTAATGCCGAAAACGACTTTTTTGAGAATTATTTTGTCTTTTCATATTTTTATTATACCATAAATTAACTATTCTGTCTAAAGGCAAATCTAAAATTTAAATATTAAACATGACTTACGCATTTGAAAAAAAAATCCCCCTCTTTCCCCTTTTTAAAAGGGGATTAAGGGGGATTTTTCTTAAAAAATCTTTAAGAGAGTTTCTTTCTAAATCCGGTGCCTACCGGAATAAGTCTGCCAATAATGACATTTTCTTTTAGGCCCTCTAAACGATCTACTTTACCACTTAAAGCAGCATCAATTAAAATTCGAGAGGTCTCTTGGAAAGAGGCGGCCGCTAAGAAACTCGGCGTTGATAAAGAAACTTTAGTAATGCCTAAGAGTAACTCTTCTGTTTTAGCCGGCTTACCTTCTTGGGCCTCAACTTTACGATTAGCTTCATTTAATTCAGAAATATCAATAATTTTGCCTGGCAGAAGATCAGTCTCGCCAGCATCTTTAACATAGACCTTAGAAAACATTTGACGAACAATAATTTCAATATGTTTATCATTTAACTTTTGACCTTGAGAAGAGTAAATGTATTGAATCTCTTTAATAATATATTTTTGAGTTTCGATTTTACCTTTAAACGTATAAAGTTGCTGCAAATCAAGACTACCGTCAGTCAATTGAGTTCCTTTCTCTACCATTTGGCCGGATTTAATTAAAATATTAACCTCTTGCGGGACGACAAATTCGCGAACCTTGATTGTCTCAACCAAGACCTTAATTTGTTTTTTATCATTGTTCACTCTCGCTGTGCCAGCTCTTTTGGCTTTTATTTTAACACCGAAGCTATTAAAAGCTAATTCCTTTCCTTTCTCAACTTTTTGACCATCTTTGACTTTAATTTTTATTTCGCTGGATTTTTCTTTATTTGCTTTTGCCACTTTAAAGGGTTCTGGAACAATTAAATTATATTTATCTTCCTCGATATCTTGAAATTCAATTTTAATGACTTTTTGACCTGGCACATTTTCTATAATAGTTCGGCCCTTCACATCTTTAATTGAGCGCTGATGTTGTTCAATAAAAGCAGGACCGGCGACATCAGAGAGAATTGCTTTTCTTTTGGGAGGTCGAGCTTCAAAAAGTTCTTCTACTCTTGGTAAACCCTGAGTAATATCCCTTTCGGCTACACCACCAGTATGAAAGGTTCTCATCGTCAACTGGGTGCCTGGCTCGCCAATACTTTGAGCAGCAATAATACCAACCGCTGCTCCTAACTCAACCAAATGATTATAACCTAAATCAAGGCCGTAACATTTACGACAAATGCCACGACTATTTTTACAACTTAAAACTGATCTAACTCGGACTTGCTTTAAATCTAATTTTTCTAAAACCATTCTCTTATCTTCAGTGATAAAGTCCCCTTTTTTAACTATGACTTTTTGGGTCTTGGGATCAAGCAAATCCCCCGAGACAAACCTTCCAATAATTCTATTGACTAATGTCTCACCAATTTCTTCGCTCTCTTCTTTGGTTATGACTATTCCTTTTGAATCGCGACAATCGTTATTTATTACAAAAACATCCTGGGCTACATCAGTGAGGCGTCTTGTTAAATAACCGGCATTAGAAGTTCGCAGGGCGGTATCAGATAACCCTTTTCTTGAGCCGTGGGTAGAAATAAAATATTCCAAAACATTAAAGCCTTCTTTAAAACTATTTTTGATTGGCAATTCAATAATTTCACCGGCGGGGTTGCTTACCAACCCTTTCATCCCAATCACCTGGGTCAATTGACTCCAAGAGCCCCTGGCACCTGATTCAATAACAGAAAAAATAGTTCCTTCTTTATTTAAGAGATCTTTGCCCATTTTGACTATTTTATTTTTAACATCAGTCCAGGTTTCAATCACTTTGCTATGGCGTTCAGTATTAGTTAAGAGTCCCATCTCGTATTGATTTTGAATTTCTTCTAAATATTTTTCAGCTTCTTTTAATATAGTGTGCTTATTGGTTAACTCAGGTAAATCACCCATGCCCCAAGAAAAACCTGAGCGAGTCAAATAATTGAAACCTAACTCTTTTAGCTGATCGAGAAACTTGACTGTTTTTTGAGCCCCATGTCGATCTAAACATTTCTTCACCAAGGATTTGAGGGTTTTAGAGGTCATTACTTCGTTAAGATACCCCATCCCTTCGGGAATGGTTTGATTAAAAATAATTCTTCCCACGCTGGTTTCTTGAATCTGATTATCCTCAAATCTAACTTTAACTGGCTCTCTTAAATAAATTTTACCTAAATCATAAACTAAAATTGCTTCGGCAGGTGTGCTAAAAATTTTGATTTTCTTCTGGTTTAAATTTTTGGTCTCTAAACTAGTCAGATAATAACAACCCCAAACAATATCTTGGGTAGGTATTACGACTGGGTCACCAGTAGCTGGCTTTAATAAGTTTCTACTTGATTGCATAATTTCTCGGGTCTCAGTTTGTGCTTCTTCAGTTAAAGGAACGTGAACTGCCATTTGATCCCCATCAAAATCAGCATTAAAAGCTAAACAAACTAAAGGATGAATTTGGATAGCTTTACCTTCAATTAAAATTGGCTTAAAACCCTGAATCCCTAAACGGTGAAGTGTCGGAGCACGATTTAATAAAACAAATTTATCTTGAATAATTTCTTCTAAAATGTCCCAGACTTCAGGGCGGCCGCTTTCAATAAAGCGAACGCCGCTGCGCACATTGTGAATATAACCAAGCTGGATTAATTTACTAATAACAAAAGGTTTAAATAACTCCAAGGCCATTTGCTTAGGCAAACCACATTCATTAAGGTGTAAAGATGGGCCAACCACAATGACACTCCGACCAGAGTAATCAACCCGTTTGCCAAGTAAATTTTGACGGAAGCGACCTTGTTTACCCTTTAAAATATCAGCTAATGATTTTAACATTCGTCTCTGGCCAGTGGAAGCAATAACTGTCTTGCCGTGCCTGGCGCTGTTATCAATCAAGGCATCAACCGCTTCCTGCAACATTCTTTTTTCATTACGAATGATCACTTCTGGGGCGTTGAGATTAATGAGTTGTTTAAGACGATTGTTTCGATTAATAACGCGACGATACAAATCGTTCAAATCAGAAGTAGCAAATCGACCACCATCCAACGCTACCATTGGCCTGAGATCTGGCGGAATAACGGGAAGAGTTGTGAGAATCATCCACTCTGGTCTTAATTGATTATTTTTAAGACTTTTAAGTAGTTTTAAACGTCTGATAGTTTTCTCTTGTTTACTGCCCCGACCTTGAGCGACTTCTTTTTCTAATTCTTGAATAAATTTGTCTAAATCAATTTGTTCTAATAAAAAGCGAACAGCTTCGGCACCAATTGAGGCCTCAAAAACATGACCATATTTTAATGATAAGTCCTGATAAATATTTTCGGGAATAATCTTTTTAAGTTTTAATTCTTTAATTTCTGCCTCAACAGTCTCTAATAACTCTTCTAATTCTTTAAGTTCTTTTTCTTTTTGCTGAGTTAACTCTAAGAGTAATTTATCCTTATCTTTGTTTTTACTATTTTTTATTTTTATCTCGTTTGCTTTTTTGGTGAATTCTTTTTCAATATTTTTCTTTTTCAATTTAAATTCTTCTCGAGCTTGGGCTAAACATTCAGCTTTCAGTGGTTTATCAACTTTGGTAATAATAAAATTGGCAAAATAAATAACTTTTTCTAAGGCCTGAGGCGATAAATCCAAAACCAGGCCAACTTTAGAAGGCACGCTTCTTAAAAACCAAATATGAGCCACTGGAACTGCTAAATCAATATGACCCATCCACTCGCGTCTGACAATTGAACGAGTCACCTCAACACCGCATTTATCGCAAACAATGCCTTTGTAACGAATTTTTTTGTATTTGCCACAATAACATTCCCAGTCCTTACTCGGACCAAAAATCCTTTCACAAAAAAGGCCATCCTTTTCCGGTTTTTGGGTTCGGTAATTAATGGTCTCGGGTTTTAAAACTTCTCCGTGAGACCAACCATGAATAACCTTAGGAGAAGCTAATTTCAAACGAATAGCATTGAAATCAAAGGTCGGGGATGAATCTTGTATTGGCATAATATTTAAAGTTATTTATCTTTGGAAATTTTTGCTTGCGTCTTTTTTATTTCTTTTTCCTCTGTTTCTTTCTCTTTTAATAATTCTACATCCAAACACAATCCTTTCAGTTCTCTGACCAAAACATTAAATGACTCGGGTACATTTAATTTTTTAATTGACTCGCCTTTAATAATTAATTCATAGGTTTTACTTCGACCAGTTACATCATCTGATTTGATAGTTAACATTTCTTGTAAAGTATGGGCGGCGCCATAACCTTCTAGGGCCCAGACCTCCATTTCACCAAAACGTTGGCCACCAAATTGAGCTTTACCACCCAAAGGTTGTTGAGTAATCAAAGAATAAGGCCCGATTGAACGTTGATGAATTTTATCTTCAACCATATGATTCAATTTCATTATATAAATATAGCCGATTACCACTGGCTTATCAAACGGTTCGCCAGTTCGACCATCGTAAATAATCATTTTGCCATCTTCTCGAAAACCGGCTTTTTTAAGTTCCTTTTTAATTTGCTCTTCGGTCATGCCGGCTAAAGCAGGAGTAGCTACTTTGTAGCCTAATTTATGAGCGGCTAGTCCCAAATGAGTCTCTAAAAGTTGCCCTAAATTCATGCGAGAAATCACACCTAGGGGGCTTAAAATAATATCAATTGGCGTGCCATCAGTTAAATAGGGCATCTCTTCAATCGGCATAATTTTAGAAATAACTCCTTTGTTGCCGTGACGACCGGCCATTTTGTCCCCAACCTGAACTTTTCGCAAATTGGCTACCGCGACTTGAATGGTTTTAATCACTCCTGGGGAAAGTTTATCGCCTTCCTCGCGAGAAAATATTTGGATGTCTACTACCTTGCCATGTTCACCGTGCTCTAAATACAGTGAGCTATCCCTCACATCTTTGGCTTTTTCACCAAAAATTGCCCGCAATAACTTCTCTTCAGCGGAAAGTTCTGTCTCACCTTTAGGAGTAATTTTACCAACTAAAATATCGCCGGAAGAAACTTCGGCCCCAAGCCGCACTATACCTTCTTCATCTAAATTCTTTAATTTCTCTTCGCTAACGTTAGGAATATCTCTGGTCACTACTTCTGGCCCTAATTTAGTGTCACGCACATCAATTGAATAGTTTTCAATATAAATTGAAGTATAAAGATCTCCCCGAACTAATCTTTCAGAAATTAAAATCGCATCTTCATAATTATAACCCTCCCAACTCATAAAAGCGACTAAGACATTGTGACCTAAAGCTAACTCAGTGCCTTCAATTGCTGAAGCATCGGTCAAGGCATCTCCTTTTCTAATTTTATTACCTACCCGAACCAATGGATGTTGATTAATACACGTTGAGGCATTGGATCTAACAAATTTATTCAAATGATAGGTGTGCAAATTACCTTTATCTTCTAAGACAACGATTTTAGAGCCATCAACCTCAACCACCTGACCATCAGCTTCACAAATTAATAAATAACCAGAGTCACGGGCTGCTTTTTCCTCCACCCCGGTACCAACGATTGGGGCTTCGGTTTTAATACAAGGGACAGCTTGACGCTGCATATTAGAACCCATTAGGGCCCTAACTGCATCATTATGTTCTAAAAAAGGAACTAAAGAAGTAGCAATACTGACAATTTGATTGGGCGCTACATCTATATAATCTATTTTTTCTACTGAATCAATTTCTGGTTCGCCGTAGCGTCTAATTTCTGCTTTCTCTTCAATAAAACGACCGCTTTCATCAATTGGAGTGGTAGCCGCCGTGGTAATATATTTTTCTTCTTTAAAAGCATCTAAATAAACTATTTCATTAGTTACTACGGGTTTAATGGGGATGATTTTTAAATCTTTAAATTTTTCTAACTGGCGGGCCAGTTGGCTGGTAATAATCTGACCGCTTTTAACTAAAACTTTTTTTTGGCCCCCCACTTTGACCGCCAGATCAGCTCTGGTTATTTTATCAGTAGTTAGTTCAGCGCTATTCTCCACCTCGTGAAGAACTTTACGATAAGGTGTTTCAATAAAACCAAAATCATTGACTTTAGCATAACTGGCTAAATGTCCCACTAAGCCAATGTTTGGTCCTTCAGGAGTAGCAATTGGGCAAATGCGGCCGTAGTGAGTTCGGTGGACATCTCTCACTTCAAAACCAGCGCGCTCACGTGAAAGTCCGCCGGGTCCCATGGCTGAAAGCCGTCTTTTATGTTCAAGTTCAGCCAAGGGGTTGGTCTGATCCATAAATTGCGAAAGTTGGCTAGACATAAAAAATTCTTTAACTACGGCAATAACTGGACGAGCGTTAATTAACTTAGCTGGTGTTAATCCCTGAGGATCCAAGGTGCTCATCCGATCTTTAATAATTCTTTCCATTCTAGCCAAGCCAATCCGAAATCTGTTTTGAACTAATTCACCCCCAGTTCTAACTCGCCGATTACCTAAATGATCAATATCATCAGCCTCGATTTGACTAATATTTAATTTAATAATTTCTTGAATAATTGCTACCAAATCCTCACGTCGCAAAATGCGATTTTCTTCGGTATTAGGAATGTTAAAACCAAAACGCTGATTAATTTTATAACGTCCAACTCGACCTAAATCATAGCGATCAAAATTAAAGAACATGGCATAAATTAATTGTTTAGCATTATCAGGCGTTGCTAAATCACCTGGTCGGATACGTTTATAAATTTCTTTAAGTCCTTCGGCCTCTGATTTAGCACTATCTTTAGCAATGGTTTCTTTAATATATTGAATATCTGGATGGATGTCTGTTTCTTTAAATAAAGACAGAATTTCTTCATTAGTTCCATAACCAAAAGCTCGGAGCAGGGCGGTTACTGCTACTTTTCTTTTGCGATCAATCTTGACCCAAATGACATTATTAATATCTGTTTCAATCTCAAGCCAAGCTCCTCGGTTAGGAATCACCTTGGCGCCATAATAACATTTACCTTTAAAAACCTGGAAGGTAAAGAAAGCTCCTGAAGATCTAATCAGTTGGGAAACACAAACTCTTTCAATGCCATTAATTACAAAAGTGCCACGTTTAGTCATCATTGGAATATCACCTAAATAAATCTCTTGCTTCTTAATGGAACCCTCTTTTTTGTTGATTAATTTGACCTTAACTCGCAAAGGAGCTTCGTAAGTAATGTTTTTAAGCCGAGAAGTAACCTCATCAAACTTCGGTTCGTCAAAATAATAATCATCAAAGTAAAGTTCAAATATCTGACCAATTGAATCTTTAATCGGAGAAATTTCAAAAAATAATTCCCGAATGCCTTCTTTTAAAAACCAATTATAGGACTTAATTTGACTCTCAATTAAATTGGGCAAATTAGCGATATGGATGTTAGAAAAAAATTTTCTTTTACTCATTAAATTAAAAAATATTTATTAAAACACAAAAAATTACTCCTCCTCTTCTTTGAGGTGAGTTATTAAAAAATTATTTAATTTAGAGAAGTAAACCCACTACCCGAAAGGTTTTGTATGGCGGGAAAAGGGCCATAAAAGGTTGAAAAATTGATTACCTTCAATCTTAACAAATCTAAAAAATTTGTCAAGAACATGTCCAAGATGAGTACATAGGTAACACTTTGGAGAATTCCAAGGGCGTCTGGTAATTCAGCGACTCATGGGG
>JAGUWE010000024.1 GCA_020062525.1 Patescibacteria group bacterium
GGGTTATTAGTAATAAAGTTCGACCTTTATTCTAATTTTACCTTAAAAAGGTGACTTTTGTTGATTTTAAAGGACTTTTTGAATTATGTCCCAGCCTCCGAAGCGGAGCAAAATATGAGTGGAGGATCCGATGTCCATCGGAGCCGTAACCAGATATACGCTGTTAGCTGATGTATTCCTTTTATTTTGTCCCGCCAATGGCGGGACTTGTTTTAAAAAATTTTCAAATTTCTTTTTCCGTTTTGGGCGAAGGGCAGAGGGGAATTAAAGGGGTGAATGCCCGAAGCCCAAAACTCCTTTTTTACTCAATCTTTTTATTTCTGCTTCAATCCCTTTAATTACTTCTGGGTTATGAATTTTTTTATTTTTGCCCTCGGTTATTGAGATAATATAAAATACTTTTCCGCCGTATTTTGCAGTAAATTTTTCGTGTGTCTTTTTTTGTTATTCTCTTTCGTTTATTATTTGAGTGATATATTCATAGCCAGCAGGCTTAATTTGCAGACCAATATATTTATCGTTAATTTTTATAAAATAATCAACATTATAGCCACGATCCCATTCGTCTGGCGCAGACTCAATTTTTATCCCGAGAATTTTTTCAAGCTGTCCATAAATTGTCTGAATTTCTAATTGATAACCATCAAAAGTTCTGTTTATAACCAAATTATAAATAAAGTTTATACAATCTTCTTCAGTAACATCTTCTATTTCAGCTTTGCAAACGTCTGTAACTTTAATAAATAAAATTTTGCCAAGTTGTTTAAGGTGTTCTTTTGAATAGGCTTTATCTAAATAAAATTTCTCCCAATCTTTTAAGGTTTTTGGGGCACATTTTCTTATTAATTCAGCGACTGGGCCGACTTTGCTTTTTCTGGTTAGTCCCCACCGCATACTTGCCTGATTTAAAATCCATTCTTTTGCCATATTATTTTGTTAAATTTAAAAATTTTAATTTATATTTGTAGTCAGAACTACTATCAACCTCGACTAATTTATTTTTTATCAGGTGAGCATTTATAAAAGTTTTATTTTGTAAATACAAATAGCACAATAAAGTATTATTTTTATCATATTTTAAATTATCGAATCTTAAAAATATTCTCTGCTTGCTTAGTTTGTCTTTAAGAAAATTGACTGCCTCTTTTGATTTATTAGGGTTGTTTTTAACGCCTAATAACTTTACAATTAAGTCATTACTTAATTTTAATGTCTCGGGGTCAATTATTTCTTTTACGGTAAAAAATTCATCCCTTTGTTTTTTGTGTTCATCTATTCTTGATCCAAATTGTAATTTTTTAGGGTCAACCCTTTTATCAAGTTTAATCGGATCTTTAAAAATGTAAGGTAATTTTGAAATTTGATCTTTGAAGTCCGTATCAATGTTTTTTTGCTCGATAAAATTTACGCTTGAATTATCAAACATTTTGCTAACGCCGACATCTAATTTTTGTCTTATCATCTCAATAAATTTTGGATTAATTTCATAACCCACGGAATTGCGGCCCAAATTCTTTGCCGCCAATGAAGTTGTACCACTACCAACGAATGGATCAAGCACGGTATCTCCAGCAAATGAAAACATTTTAATCAATCTTTTTGGCAATTCTTCTGGAAACATAGCAATGTGTTCGTCTTGACGCACACCATTAAAACTCCAATGGCCTTGAAAATATGTATTCCATTCTTCTTTCGTCATTTTTGAAAGTTCTTTTAAGTTCTTGTCTATTTTTTCTGAAGCTCCATTTTTCTTAAAGAACAAAATAAATTCATAATCCAATTTAATTATGCCATTTCTCGGATAGGGAAATGAGCCCATTATTGTAGCTCCGCCCGATGTGTTCATTGTAGTAGATTTTTGCCATATAATCGCACCCATATAATCAAAACCGATAGTTTCGCAAAATTTAATTATTTCTGTTCTAATAGGGATAATTTTGTATCGACCATAATAAACCGAGCGTGCAAATTGATCGCCGATGTTAATGCACAAACGACAGCCATTTTTTAAAACCCTATAACATTCTTGCCAAACCAAATTAAGATTATTTATATAGTTTTCATAGCTGTCGTTATATCCGATCTGATCGTCTGTTCCATAATCTTTTAATTGCCAATAAGGTGGTGATGTTATCACTAAATGTGTAGAATTATCAGCCAATTCTTTCATCTGTCTTGAATCACCTCTTATAATTTTGTGGTTGGTTTTTATATCGTTTATTGTCATAGTGATTATATTCTACATTAAATATTGTATTTAATAAATCGTTTTCGTAGCGGAGCGGAGAAAACACCTTATTCCCCTCTTTAATTAATGAAAAAAAATTTGGAAATTTTTTAAAACAATTGGGCGATAGCCCCAAAAAGAAAAGGAATATTTCAGCTAACTGGTTATTATACAAACTTTATATATGATAATAGCCAAAAATTTGTATGTTATACAAACTTATGTTATTCTTACTAAGAGTGTATAAGTATTGCTAAGACCACATTTATTATAACAAAATCATTATGGAAACGCAAGGATTGGCTGTAAATTTATTCAGAAAGACCGAGGAACTGTTGAAATTAAGAAATTACAGCCCCAAAACAAAAATATCAAAAGTCCATTATGATGACTTGGGTCGTTAAATAAAATATGCCAAACCCTCAGATTAGCATTATTATCCCAACTTATCAGCATGCCAAAGAATTAGCGAAATGTTTGGAAAGCATTTTAGCGCAAACTTTTAATAATTACGAGGTGATAGTGGTTAATGATGGTTCAACTGATAAGACAGGTGAGATTTTAGAAAAATATAAAAAAAAATTCGGAATTCAACCCCTCGACTCCGCTCAGGGTATAAATACGAAATTTAAAATTATTAATCAGGAAAATAAAGGTTCAAATCCGGCGCGCAATAGCGGAGCCAAAGAGGCGAGGGGAGAGTATCTTCTTTTTTGCGACGCCGATGCAATAATGAAACATCGGATGTTAGAAAAAATGGCAAATGCCCTGCAAGCCAATCCTGACAAAAGTTATATTTATTCCTCATTCAAATTTGGCTGGAAAACTTTTCGGCTTTGGCCATTTGAAGCAGAAAAACTTAAAAAAATGAATTATATCCACACCACATCGCTTTTGCGCCGCGCTGATTTTCCCGGCTTTGATGAAAAAATTAAACGACTTCAAGATTGGGATTTGTGGTTGACTCTTTTAGAGCAAGGCAAAACCGGCGTTTGGATTTCGGAAATTCTTTTTCAAGTTACGCCCAGAAAATCCGGTATGAGCCAATGGTTTCCTTCATTTTTTTATAAATTGTTGCCCTTTTTGCCGCAGGTTAAAAAATACCAAGAAGCGGAAAAGGTTGTAAAAGAGAAACACCAGATTTAATTCAAAATACAAAATGCAAAAATCAAAATGACAATCTAAAATTTAAAAATTGACAACTCTGCTCTTAGAATGATGTTATAAATTATTTTAACATTTTACACTGTCATTTTACATTTTGATATTTGAATTTTAAATTTATGTTAATTGGCATTGATGCTTCGCCTTTAAATCGCCACCATAAAACCGGAACTGAATGGTATACTCACCATCTGATTTTGAATTTGGCTAAAATTGATTTTTTTAATCAGTATTTACTTTATTGCCGTGAACCCTTAAGGGGAGAATTCACACAGTTGCCTGCCAATTTTAAAATCAAAGTCCTTAATTGGCCAATTAATAAATTTTGGACGCAGGGTCGGCTTTCCTTAGAGATGCTAATGCGGCCACCGGAAATTTTATTTGTGCCGGCCCAAGCTTTGCCTTTAATTTGTCCTAAAAAAGTCATAACCACCGTTCATGACATTGGTTTTGAACGATTTCCTGAATATTATAGCGGCTTTGCCCGGCGCTATCTTCGCTTTTCAACCAAATTTGTTTTGAAAAAGGCAACTAAAATTATTGCTGTTTCCAATTTTACCAAAGAGGAATTGATTGATATTTATCAGACCGACGAAAATAAAATTAAAGTTGTCTATAATGGTTATAATCAGTTTTATCAAAAAAGTAAATCGCCACGAGTTAGTCAAAAAATATTAAACAAATTAAAAATTAAAAAACCATTTTTGCTTTCCATTGGCCGTCTGGAAAAAAAGAAAAATACCCCTGGAATTATTGAGTCCTTTCGGATTTTAATAGCCGATCAGACCTTATCTAATTTTGATTTACAATTAGTTTTAGTTGGTCAGCCCGGTTTGGGTTATAATGAGATTAAAGAACAAATTAGAAAATCAAAATTGACGGATCGCGTTATTTTAACCGGCTGGTTAAACGATCAGGTTAAAGCCGGCCTAATAGAGGAGGCCGAGGTTTTTGTTTTTCCTTCTTTTTACGAAGGGTTTGGCATTCCGATTATTGAAGCTATGGCCGCTGGTATTCCGGTAGTTACTTCTAATGTTGCTTCTTGTCCAGAAATCGCTGAAAAAGCCGCTTTAATTGTTGATCCCCAAAATCACCAAGCGATTGCCGAAGCAACTAAAAAGATTCTTTTAGATAGCCAATTGAAAGAAGAGTTAATTAAGCGCGGTCTTGAGCGAGCGAAAGCTTTTTCGTGGCAAAAATGTGCGCAGGAAACACTCCGAATTCTGGAATAGCAGACTTTAGTCTGCATTATTACTTCAATTTGGGTCAAAAAATGATAGGATTCAACTATGAAAAAAGACAATTCAAATAACAAACAACCGATTTTCAATTGGCCAATTATTGGGCATCGTCATATCATTAAATTTCTGGAAAAATCTATTATTAATGATAAATTAGCCCAAGCTTATCTTTTTGTAGGACCAGTTCATTTAGGCAAAAGAACTTTAGCAGAAATTTTTATTGCTAATATTCTTTGTCAAGAAAAAACAAGACCCTGTGGCGAGTGTCTTCACTGTCGCCAACTAAAAGCGGGCTTGCATCCTGATATTTTCAAAATTGAACGGGAGAAAGACAAGTTTGGTAAACTCAAAAAGAATGTTAGTATTGAACAAATTAGATTATTAAAAAACAAATTGTCCAGTACGAGTTTCGCTAGGTCCTACAAATTTGCTCTTATCTTAGAAGCCGAGTATCTTAGTGAAGGAGCTGCCAATGCCTTGCTTAAGACCTTAGAAGAACCAATGGGCAGGACTATTTTAATTTTAATAACTAGTCAAGCCGCCAAAGTTTTACCAACTATTAGATCCCGTTGTCAGATTATTAATTTTTTACTTGTTAGTAAAAAAGAAATTGCTGACCATTTAATTACTTTGTCTAAGAGACCAAATTTCAGTCAGACCTTAGCCAGTCTTTCTCAGGGCCGACCCGGGGTTGCTTTTCGTTTTTTTTATAATCAAGAACTATTGATTAAACACAATCAGCAAACCGAATTACTGCTTGATTTCTTTCAACAGGGTTTGACTGAAAGGTTTAAAAATTTAGGAACAATCATTAATTCTAAAAATAATTCTCCAATTACTCTGGCAGAAACGGAAGAACTACTGAATAATTGGTTATTGGCTTTAAGAGACGTTATTTTAGTAAAAAATTTTGAAGTTGACTCTGTAGCTAATCAAAATTTACTTAAAAAAATTGAAAGGGTTAAAAATTTATCTCACCATTCTCTTCTAAGTTTTATTTCTAATCTTGGACAAGCTAAAAATTATCTTGAGCAAAATGTTAATCCCAAATTAATCTTAGAAAATTTAATTTTAAACTTTGAAAATTTATGAGAAAAAAAATAACCACGTTAACTTTAATAATCAGTATTTTTGTTTTAAGCGGTTGTGTTGCTCAACAAAAAAAAGCACCTCCTTTAGATGGGGGAATTTACAAATCGTTTGATCAAGGCAATAAATGGTCACAGCGAGTTGGTATAGTGGGTTTCCCACAAGGGGGGAGTTTAGTTAATACTAGTATTTTAGCAATGTATTTTGATCCCAGTGATCCCAAAACAATTTATTTAACTACCGAAGGAGCGGGTCTTTATTACAGTTATAATTCTGGAGAAAGTTGGATTCCATCAATTGGTTTAAACAAAGGTCTAATTCAGGCCCTAGCCATTGATCCAAAAGATAAATGCACTCTTTATGCGTCCAATACCGAGAGCATAACTATTTTGAAGACCACGGATTGTACCAGAAGTTGGGAAAGAGTTTTTTATCTCAAAGAAAAAGAAGCCCAAAGCATTACGGCCTTGGCAATTCTTCCAAGTGATTCAAAAGTAATTTACGCTGGCACCTCCTTGGGTTATATTTATAAAAGCGCTGATCAGGGTTTAAGTTGGCATTTAATCAATACCAAACCCTTGGGAAGTAAAATAATTAATTTTTTTATTGATCCAACCGAGACCAATATTATTTATTTATTAACAGAGAAAAAAGGTATTTTTAAATCGTTTGATAGTGGTTTAACTGGCTGGGATAAACCCTTGCCTTTTGCCTGTGATGGTAGCGAAAAAGAATGTCAAAAAAATTTATTACCAAATAGTAATTACAACTATAAAGATATAATTTTTGATCCCGCCAAGCCCCAAAGTTTCATTTATACTTCTGACTATGGTATTATTAAAAGCGAAAACGGGGGAGAAACCTGGTCAACTCTGATGTTGCTCAGTCCGACTGGTAAAGTGACGATGAGGGCAATAGCAGTTAATCCTAACAATGCTCAGGAGTTATATTATGTTACCAATACCACCTTTTATCGTAGTTTAGACGGCGGCAAAAATTGGACAACTAAAAAACTCCCCACCACTAAACCACCTTCAGATTTACAAATTGATCCAATTAATAGTAAAATACTTTATCTAACGCTCAGAATTCCTCCTCAAAAATAATTTTATTATTCGCATCATTCGCATTATGATCAACATCGACGATTATAAAGAGTCATTTGAGAAAAACCTAGAACATCTAAAAAAAGAATTAGCAGTTATTCGCACCGGCCGAGCCAGTCCTTCTTTAGTTGAAAACATTTTAATTGAGGCCTATAATACCAAAATGCCGCTTAAGCAGTTGTCTATCATTACGGTGACTGAAGCAAAATCGTTAGTGATTCAACCCTGGGATAAGACAATTATCAAAGAAATTGAAAAACAGTTGGCCCAGACCAATTTAGAAGCAACAGTCAGAAATGAGGGGAACTTGCTGCGAGTAATTATGCCGCCTTTAACAGAGGAAAACCGCAAAAATTTAGTCAAAATCTTAAATCAGAAGTTAGAAAACACTCGGATTGCAATTAGAGGACTACGAGATGAAATTAGAGGCAAAATTTTAACCGCTGAAAAAAATAAAGAAATCAGTGAGGATGAAAAATTTCGGCTTTTGGAAAAACTGGACACTGCTACTAAAAGCTACATTAATAAAGTTGAAGAGTTAGGAGAAAAGAAAAAAGAAGAAATTCTAACAATTTAAAAAAGACAATGTTGTTAACAATAATCGTTTTCATTTTTATTTTAGGCCTCCTAGTTTTTGTCCACGAACTAGGACATTTTGTTGTTGCCAAAAAAATGGGAGTGGCGGTTGAGGAATTTGGCATCGGCTTTCCGCCCAGAGCTTTAAGCATTAAGAGAGGTGAAACGACTTATTCTTTAAATTGGGTGCCATTGGGTGGTTTTGTTAAAATTAAAGGTGAAAATGGCGAATTTACGAATGAGCCGGACAGTTTTGCTTCAAAAAAAATCTGGCAGCGGAGTTTAATTTTAGCAAGTGGCGTAACAATGAATGCCTTGTTGACAGTGGTTCTGATTTCTTTGGGCTTTATGACCGGGCTGCCTCAAGTGATTGAAAATGTGACTGAAAATTACGCTCAGGTGAGAAATAAACAAGTTCAAGTTTACAACGTTAACCTTCTTTTAGATTCCCCGGCTAAAAAAGCGGATTTAAGAATGGGCGATTCAATTTTGGCTTTTAATGGAGAAAAGATTGAAAATATTAACCAACTTAAAGAAAAAATGGCTAAAAACGAAGGTCAAGCAGTTAACCTGACAATCAAACGAGGTGGTGAAATTTTAAATAAAGAGGTTAGGCCTGAAAAATTAACTATTGGTCAAGAACAAGTAGTCGGAGTTGGAATTGCTTTGGCCGAGACTGCTTTAGTCAGTTATCCGTGGTATATTGCAATTTATAAAGGTTTTTTAACCACCATAAACTTAATTGTCATTATTGTTTTGGCTTTTTATGAGGCAATCAAAGGTCTAATAATTGGTCAACCCTTAGCCGTAGAAGTTGCCGGTCCAGTCGGCATTGCCGCTTTGACTGGCCAGGTGGTTAATTTAGGATTGATTTATGTTTTGCAATTTACAGCTCTTCTTTCACTCAATTTAGCTATTATTAATTTCTTGCCCTTTCCAGCTTTAGATGGGGGAAGAGTGCTCTTTATTATCATTGAAAAAATCAGAGGCAGAGCGGTTAGTCAAAAATTAGAGGCAATGATTCATAACATTGGTTTTGCTATTTTAATGATTTTAATCTTACTCATCACTTTTCGTGATATCAGCCGTTTCCAAGGTCAGTTTCTAAATGTTTTTCACAAATTGTCAAATTTTTTCTAGTTAATCTTGTTAAAATTATGATACTTAAAGTCAGATTAAATCTGGCTTTTTTCGTGATTGACAATCTTTCTTTTTTAAGTTAAAATGGTTTAACAATATGAAACAAAGCGAACTATTTACCAAAACAATTAAAGAAGATCCTAAAGACGAAATTAGCACCAGTGCCAAGCTTTTAATTCGGGCTGGTTTTATTGATAAATTAGCAGCTGGCATTTATTCGTTTTTACCTTTAGGACTGCGGGTCTTGCGAAAAATTGAAAATATTATCAGAGAGGAAATGAAGGAAATTTCTGGCCAAGAAATTTTAATGCCAGCTCTTCACCCCAAAGAAGCCTGGCTACCAACCGGTCGTTGGGAGATTACAGAAATGTTTAAAACTAAAAGTCGTTCCGGCCGTGAATATGGCTTGGGTTGGACTCATGAAGAAGTTGTTACCCCCCTAGTTAAAAAATATGTTAGTTCTTATAAAGATTTGCCGAGATATGTTTATCAAATTCAAGATAAATTTAGAGACGAGCTTAGACCTAAATCAGGCCTACTTCGCACCAAAGAATTTATAATGAAAGACCTTTATTCTTTTCATGCTACGACCGAGGACTTAGATGATTATTATGAAAAAGTGACTAAGGCCTATTTTAAAATTTTTGAGCGCTGCGAACTTTTGGACTTTACTTATTTAACCTTGGCTAGTGGCGGCGCTTTTTCTCGCTATTCTGATGAATTCCAAACTACCGCTCCGGCTGGCGAAGATACAATTTATATCTGTACCAACTGCGACCGTGCTATTAATAAAGAGATTAAAGGAGAGGCAGCTGTATGTCCAGAATGTGACGGAAAAGATTTTAAACAAGAAAAATCGATTGAAGTTGGCAATATTTTTAAGCTTGGCTCAAGATATTCAGAACCCCTTGGCTTAAAATTCAAAGACAAAGACGGCCAAGAAAAACCAGTGATGATGGGTTGCTATGGCCTTGGGCCAGCTAGGATTATGGGTACAATCGTTGAAATTTTCCACGACAATCAGGGGATAATTTGGCCGCAAGTCGTCGCGCCTTTTAAAGTCCATTTAATTTTATTGGGCGAAGAAAAAGATAAAAAAGAAGCAAATAAACTCTACGAAAATTTACGTAAGGCAAATCTTGAAGTCTTATATGATGACCGTGATGTTTCCGCCGGAGAAAAATTTGTTGATGCCGACTTGATTGGCTGCCCTTATCGAATAGTTATAAGTAAAAAGACATTAGCCAAAGATAGTATTGAGATAAAAAAAAGAGGTAATGATAAAATTGAATTAGTAAAAACTAGTAATGTAATTAAAGAATTAAAGAAATAAAGTTGCGGCTATTTTTCAATGCGATCCAGTAGATTCCTAATCATAGTTTTCAAAAAATTATATTAATTTTTTTAATTTTACATTATCATTTTGATTTTTGATTTTTGCATTTTGAATTTCTATCGTTATGTTCAACAAGTTCTTGGGCAAATTTTCTAAAAATTTAGGCATTGATTTGGGGACCGCTAATACTTTGGTCTATGTTTCGGGTAGGGGAATCGTTATTAATGAGCCGTCAATTGTGGCGGTTAATAATCGGACCGATAAAATTATTGCCATTGGCGAGCAAGCTAAAAAGATGTTTGGTCGAACGCCGCCCCACATTGTTGTGATCAGGCCGCTGATCGGCGGGATTATTTCTGATTTTGAGGCCACAGAAAAAATGCTTCATTTTTTTATTAATAAAGTTCACCAGGAGGGTTTTACGCTTTTACCAAGACCACGAGTGGTAATTGGAGTTCCTTTAGGCATTACTGAGGTAGAAAGAAAAGCGGTTGAGGACTCAGCAATTTCCGCCGGTGCCCGTGAGGTCTATTTAGTTGACGAAGCTATGGCTGCCGCTTTGGGGGCACGACTCACGGTTAACGAACCAATTGGTAATTTAATTGTTGATTTAGGTGGTGGGGCTACGGAAATAGCCGTTATTTCTTTAGAAGGAATTGTAACCTACCGAACATTACAAGTTGCTGGCGATAAATTAAATCGCGATATTATTCAATATGCTGAAGAAGAGTTTAATATTCTTTTAGGTGAGACCATGGCTGAAGAAGCGAAAATTAAAATTGGTTCAGCTTTATCAACTAAAAATAAATTGGAAATGACAATTCGTGGCCGCGATTTAGTTACTGGTTTACCTAAAGAAATTATTGTTAATGAAGATCAAATTCGAGAAGCGATTATGAAATCACTGAAAATTATTACCGAAGAAATAAAATCAACTATTGAAATAACCCCACCGGAATTAGTGGCTGATATTTACGAGCGGGGAGTTGTTCTTTGTGGCGGTGGAGCAATGCTTCGGGGTTTGGATCACCTTATTTCCGAAGTCATCAAAATTCCAGTTTATATTGCCGACGATCCCTTAACTTGTGTGGTTCGCGGTACTGGAATTATTCTAGAAGACAAATCTTTGTTAGATAATTTAATGTCAATCAACAGAAATATTTTGACGAAAATAAAATAGGACACATACTATGTTGAGATCAAAAGCCAAAAAAATAATTTTAGCAGTGGCGGTCTTGGGACTGCTTATTTTTTTAAATTATTTTCATTGCTTTGACTGGCCCAAAAATTTATTAATCAATCTATTTTTGCCACTCCAAGAGAAGACAACTTTTTTGTTAACTAAATTTAAAAGTAGCAAAAGTAGCGAGAGTACCTGTAATCTTAAAGAAAATTTAGCAACAGTTCAATTAAAATTGCTTGAAGAAGAGAATAAACAATTGCGTCAAACTCTGAATTTTTTTACCACTAATAATTATTTATTTAAAGAATCCAAAACAGTAGTCGCCAATATCATTGGACGAAATCCTTTGACTTTTTCTTCAATTTTAATTTTAGATCAAGGCCGCTCCCAGGGAGTTCATATTGGCGACGCAGTCATATTAGGTGAAGGGATAATGATCGGTAGAATCATCGCCTTAGAAGACAACCTCTCTTATTTTGCTCTATTGACCAATAGTCAAGTGAAAATAGCGGCCTTGATACTCAGCGATGAAAATTTACCGGGCCTTGTTGAAGGCAGCCATGGCTTAAGTCTTAAAATGAATCTTATCCCCTTAGACAAAAAAATAAATATTGGTGATTTGGTGATTACCTCCGGTCTGGAAAAAGGTATTCCCAAAGGACTATTAATCGGCCAAATAGAAGAAATTAATACCCAGTCAAATGATTTGTTTCAAAACATCACCCTTCAACCAGCTGTTAATTTGTCTAATCTTAATATCGTTACTATTCTTAAATCAACCTAACTAGATTAACTAATCAATTCAGTAATGATAAAAATAATTATCAATTTTATTTTAATTATCTTGGTAATTTTACTGCAAATTAATTTTTTGCCGTTTTTTTATCCTTTGGATAATTTAAATTTAGTTTTAATAGTTATTATTTTTCTTAGTTTGTTTTTTAACTCTAAAATTTCTTTTTGTTGGGCGGGAGCTATTGGTTTAGTTTTTGATTCATTTTCTTTAGCGCCTTTTCCTTTGTTAACAGGTCTTCTTTTTTTAGTAGTACTGAGTGTAAAATTTTTTGCTTCCAACCTCTTTAATCCTAAATCATTCAAAGGTTATTTGGTAATAGCTTTGCTTGGCACTTTGTTTTTTAATTTAATGTTGATTGTGACTAGTTATTTGGCTTATTTTTTTACCAAACAACTTGACTTTGACCAATTGGCTTGGCAAAATTTTTTCTGGCAAATTTTTCTTAACTTAGCTACCTTTACTTTACTTTTCAGTTTAGTTAAGACTATTTCTTATCAATTTAAATTTCGTTTTCAATGAAAAGAAAAACGCAAAAAATTCAAGCTGAAGAAATTGAGTCAAGTTATGATTTACCAGAAAAGTCCTCTGTTTATGATTCAATTATTGACGAAATACCACTGGGTCAACAAAGTGAAATTCCAGAATTTATTACCTTACCTATCGGAGCGAAAAGATTAAAAAGGTTCTTTTTTTTAATTTTAACGGGCTTATTAATAATTGGAGTAAGGGTTTTCTATTTACAAATCACTCAAGGTGATTATTATCGCGGCTTAGCCGAGGGCAATCGAATTAAAAATAAAATTATTGAGGCAAAAAGAGGTGTTATTTACGATAGAAAAATGAATCAACTAGTAAAAAATGTACCTAATTTTTCCCTTACGGTTACTTTGGCTAATTTGCCAAAAGAAGAAATAAAAAAAACAGCGCTAATCAATCAAGTGGCTGCTATTTTAGAAAAAAATCCGCTTGAGTTAAAAGAAAAAATTTCCCCTCTTGAAAAAGATCTTTTCAACGAACCAACTATAATTGCAGAAAATATTGATTTGTTAAAAGCTATAAAATTTAGCATTGAAAGCAAAACTTTAATCGGTTTTGATTTAAATATAGCCAGTGTTAGAAATTATTTAACAACCAAAAGTTTATCACATGTCTTGGGTTATACAGGTAGAATTAGCAGAGAAGAATTAAGAAATAATCAGGGCTATGCTTTTAACGATTATATCGGTAAAACTGGTCTTGAGTTTTATTACGAGAAAATCTTAAGGGGAACGCCTGGTTTAGAACAAATTGAGATTGATGCTTTGGGTCAAGAAAAAAAAATCATCTCTCGGCGCCAACCAATCGCCGGTAATAATTTGATTCTTTCTCTTGAACAAAAGCTTCAGGAAAGGACCACGGAAATCTTAGCTACCCATTTAAAAAAAATTGGCAAAAAAAGAGCCGTGGTGGTGATTTTAGAGCCACAAACAGGCGAAATTTTGTCTTTAGTCAGTTCCCCTTTTTTTGATAATAATGAATTTGCTATTGGTATCAGTCCAAAAAAATTTCAAGAAATTTCAGAAAATTTTGACCAGCCACTTTTCAATCGGGCAATTATGGGCAGTTATCCTTCTGGTTCAACCATTAAACCAATTATTGCTGCGTCAGCTCTCCAAGAAAAAATTATTGATGAAAGAACTCAAATTTTAAGCAACGGCGGTATTAGAATCGGGGAATGGTTTTTTCCTGATTGGAAAACTGGCGGTCATGGTTATACTGATGTTAAAAGAGCGCTGGCCGAATCAATTAATACCTTTTTTTATACGGTTGGTGGGGGCTATGGTAATTTTCAAGGATTAGGGGTAGAGAAGATTCATTATTACGCCCTGCTTTTTGGTTTAGCCCAACCTTTAGACATTGATTTGCCTAATGAAAATGCCGGTTTGATACCCACACCCTCTTGGAAAGAAAAAACCAAAGGTGAAAGATGGTATATTGGCGACACTTATCACCTGTCCATTGGCCAAGGTGATATTTTGGTTACTCCCTTACAGGTAGCAAGCTACACGGCTATTTTTGCCAATCAAGGCACCCTTTATCAACCTCATTTAGTAAAAAGTATTGTTAGTTCTTCTGGCGAAATAATTAAAGAAATAAAGCCGATTGTGATCAGGCAAAATTTTATTGAGAAAAAAAATCTGCAAATTGTTTCAGAAGGCCTGCGACAAACTGTTACCAATGGTTCGGCTCGTCTTTTAAACTCCCTGCCAATAAAGGTGGCTGGCAAAACCGGCACTGCCCAGTGGTCCAACAAAAAATTGCCTCACGCTTGGTTCACTGGTTTTGCTCCTTATGAAAAGTCAGAGATTGTTATTACGGTCTTAGTTGAAGAAGGGGGAGAGGGTAGTAGTGTAGCTGTGCCAATCGCCTTTGATATTTTAAACTGGTATTTTTCTGAAAATAAATAAAGAGTTGTTATTTGTGCACACTGTTATTTGTGCACCTTGACAACATATAAAAAAGTCATTATCATATCAACATGTGTTTTAAAATCTAATAAATAAATCAAAAAATTATGGCAGACATTA
>JAGUWE010000107.1 GCA_020062525.1 Patescibacteria group bacterium
ATTTCAGTTCTCTCCCTTTATAAAAGGGAGAGTCAGAGAGGGATTTTTAAAAATCTCCCCTAACCCCTCTTTTAAAAAGAGGGGAAAAATTCCCCCTTAATCCCCCTTTATTAAAGGGGGAAATTAAAGTATGTCCAAACCTTTAATTAGCATCATCTGCTCTATTGCCTGTGATCGGGCGATTGGCAAAGACAACAAACTTCTCTGGCAAATCCCGGAAGATTTGGCACATTTTAAAAAAATTACCAACGGCCACGTGGTGCTGATGGGCCAAAAAACCTATGAGTCAATCGGCAAGCCCTTGCCCGGCCGCACCAATGTTATTATTTCTGACGATTATAATTTTAACCCAGAAGGGGTGGTTATTACTCGATCGCTCGAGGAAGGTCTGGAAAAATCCAAAGCTTTGGAAAAAGAAGAAATTTTTATTATCGGCGGCGGCTCAATCTATTGCCAGTTTTTACCTCAAACCGACAAATTATATCTAACAATCATTGAGGGCCAATACGAAGCTGACACTTATTTTCCAGATTACTCGGAATTTAAAAATGTTGTCAGTGAAGAAAAAGTGACCGACGGCCAATATGATTTTAAATTTGTTGAATTAGTCCGCTAATTTTATGAATAAAGGCAAATTCATCGTTGTTTACGGCATCAATAATTTGGGCAAAACCACCCAAGCTAAACTTTTGGTAGAAAAATTAATTAGGGAGGGTCATCGAGCCGAATATTTAAAATACGGCGTCTATAACATTATTCCCTCAGGAATTTTGCTTGAAAAATATTTAAGAAAAGGCAATCCCCATAATTTATTAGCCAGAGAATTTCAAATAATACAGGTCTTAAACAAAACTCAATTTGAATCAACCTTAAAAGAAAAATTAAACTCTGGAATTAATATTATAGCTGAAGATTATGTCGGCACAGGCCTGGCTTGGGGAATTGGTGCTGGTATCTCGGAAAAATTTTTAGAATTTATCAACTCCCATCTTTTAAAAGAGGACTTGGTCCTACTTTTAGACGGTGAACGTTTTAAAGATGCGATTGAGGCTAATCATATACATGAGGAAGATGAAGGTTTAACCGCCCGCGTCAGACAAATTCATCTTGATCTGGCTAAAAAATACAACTGGTTTATAATTAATGCTAATCAGAAAATAAATGTTGTTCATAATCTAATTTGGCAGGAAGTGAAAAAAATTATATGAAAAAATATGATACCATTATCGGCTTGGAAATCCATGTCCAACTAAAAACCAAATCTAAAATGTTTTGTTCGTGTGATAATACTGGCGAACTTCAACCGCCTAATACTACTATTTGCCCAATTTGTACTGGCCAACCGGGAACTTTGCCCGTGCCAAATGAACAGGCAATCCGCTGGACGATTTTTGTGGGATTGGCTTTAAATTGTAAAATCGCCGATTGGTCAAAATTTGACCGCAAAAATTATTTCTATCCGGATTTGCCCAAATGTTATCAAATCTCACAATACGATTTGCCAATTGCTTCCGGCGGATGGCTTGAAATCAATGGACAAAAAATGAAAATTACTAGAATTCACTTAGAAGAAGACACGGGAAAATTACTTCATCCCACCGGCGCCAAATACAGCTTGGTTGATTACAACCGAGCCGGCACTCCTCTTATGGAATTAGTCACCGAACCGGTTATCAGGAGTGCCTCGGAAGCTAAAAAATTCTGCCAAGAATATCAAAAGATTCTGCGCTATCTGGAGGTTTCAGATGCTGACATGGAAAAGGGTCAGATGCGCTGCGAAGCCAATGTTTCAATTCAAGAGCACGGCAAATGGCGCTATGAAAAAGGCGAGATTAAACCGATTAACAATTATAAATTAAATCCTAAAATTGAAATAAAAAATATTAATTCTTTCCGGGCTGTGGAACATGCTATTGAGTATGAAATCATGCGCCAGGAAAAAATCCTCAAAGAACAGGGTAAACTTCATCAGGAAACCCGCGGCTGGGATGACGCACGCGGCGTAACCTATCATCAGCGCAGTAAAGAATTTGCCCATGATTACCGCTATTTTCCCGAACCAGACATTCCTCCTCTCAATTTAACAGAATTAAAAGAAAAAATAAAAACAGAACTGCCAGAACTCCCCCAAGCCAAACTTTCCCGTTTTATCACCCAATATGAATTTTCACCAGAAGATGCCTTAATTTTAACCAGTAAAAAATCTTTGGCTCATTACACCGAACAAGTCGTCTCGGAACTTAAGGCCTGGCTGGTCTCCCTTGAAGAAGTTGAGGGTACTAAAAATGAAATTTGGAAAAAAAATAAAAAGAAATTAATCAATCTTGTTTCGGGATGGCTGATTAATAAATTAGGCGGATTGATGAAAGCGAAAAATACTACCATGGCCAATCTTAAAATCACGCCGGAAAATTTTTCTGAGTTCATCACTTTACTTTATCAAAATAAAATCAATACTACCACCGCTCTTTTGATTTTGGAAAAAATGATGGAAAAAGGCGCTGATCCTTCAACCCTCCTCGAAGAAAGCGGCTTAGAACAAGTCAGCGATGAAAAAGAACTTTTAGAGATTGTCAAAAAAGTTGTTGCCGCCAATGCCGAGGCAGTTGGCCAATTTAAAGCTGGCAAAGTTAACGCTTTGCAATTTTTAGTCGGCCAAGTAATGAGACAAACAAAAGGTAAAGCCAACCCCGAAGTTGTCCATGAAATTCTTATTCGCCTCTTGACATAAAGATTATTTTATGTTATAAGGAACCGATAACCTTCGGTTATTAAAATAACAAAAAAACCGCCCCAAAGGACGGTTTTAAAAAGAACTTTGACAAATCAAATCAATTAAAAAGGAGGAAAAGATGAGAAAGTTAGGAAGCGTAATCGAGGCCCAGCAGTTTGATCAAGAAACAATAGAGGCAATTTTTAACATCGCCCGGGAAATGGAAAATGATCAACCGTATGATCTTTTGGGCGACAAATTAATGGCTAGTTTGTTTTACGAACCAAGCACCAGAACGCGTTTTAGTTTCGAGGCGGCGATGAAGCGTCTTGGCGGTGAAGTTATCAGCACGGAAAATGCTCGAGAATTCTCCTCGGCAGCTAAGGGAGAAAGTTTAGAAGACTCTGTTAGAGTTATTAGCGGTTATGTTGATTTAATTGTTTTGCGCTATCATAAAGAAGGTGGAGCTAAACGTGCCCAAAAATTCTCTTCTGTTCCGGTAATTAACGCTGGCGATGGCCCCGGCCAACATCCAACTCAAGCTCTTCTTGATCTTTATACAATTAAAAAAAACCTAG
>JAGUWE010000096.1 GCA_020062525.1 Patescibacteria group bacterium
GGATTGAGGGGGATTTAAAAATCCCTCTTTAATCTCCCTTTTTAAAAGGGAGAAAGTTATTTATGAAAATAGCCCAAGTCGTTTCTACTTTTCCGCCTTATCGAGGCGGTATGGGCAATGTGGCTTATTATTTTACTGACGAATTGGTCAAATTAGGCCATAAGATTACAGTTTTCACCCCCTTTCAGAAAGAAAGTTTGAAAGAAGTCAGCTTTGAGATTAAATATTCAAAGCCATTTTTAAAATTTGGCAATGCCGCTTTGGTGCCGCAGTTGATTTTTTGTCTTTCTGGTTTTGATATTATTCATCTCCACTGGCCTTTTTTTGGCGGCGCGGAATTTGTTTGGCTTGCTAAAAAAATAAAAAAACATTATCCTAAATTAGTGATTCAATATCATATGGATGTGGTGGCTTCTCGGTGGAAAGGAAAGATTTTTAAAATTTATAATAAAGTTCTGCGAGCTAAAATTTTAAAAGCAGCCGATCTTGTCATTTGCTCTTCTTATGATTATATTAATCATTCGGAAGTAAAAAAAATTTACGAAGTAAATAAAGACCGCTGGCTAGAAATTCCTTTTGGGGTTGACCAGAAAAAATTTAAACCCTTGCCAAAAAAAGCCGAGCTTTTGGAAAAATATAAAATCTTACCCCCAGAAAAAATTATTTTATTTGTTGGTGGCTTGGACAAAGCCCATTATTTTAAAGGCGTTAGTGTTTTACTTGAGGCATTTAATTTAGTGATAAAAGATATTTCTGATGTTAAATTATTAATAGTAGGGGAGGGTGATTTAAAGAAGAAATATCAAAATCTTGCTGCCGAGCTAAAAATTGGCAATAAAGTAGTTTTTGCCGGCCGCATTTCCAATGAAGAGTTACCCAACCATTACAACTTAGCTGAGGTGGTAGTTTTGTCCTCAATTGACCACTCCGAGGCCTTTGGTTTAGTTTTATTAGAAGCAATGGCTTGCGCTAAACCAATTATTGCTTCTGACTTAGCTGGAGTTCGGACTTTAATTGAAGTGGGAGTTAATGGTTTTTTGGCTAAAGCTGGCGATGCCTCTGATTTAGCAGAAAAAATTAAAAAAATTTTGACCGAACAAGAATTGGCTAGTTTTTTTGGTCAAGCCGGCAGAAAAAAGGTTGAGGAAGTTTATAATTGGGAAAAGGTAGGCAAAAAATTAGAAGAAGCTTACTTAAAAATAATTTAAAAATGAGGAAGACAGTCTACAATTGGTTAATAGTTATTCTTTGGGCGGGGGTGATTTTTTATTTTTCAAACTTGCCGGATTTAAAATCAACGTTGCCAACTTTTTGGGATTTGATTTTTCGAAAAATCGCTCACATAACCGAATATTTTGTCTTGACCTATTTCTTGATTAAGGCCCTACTTGGTCATAGAATAAAAAAGAAGGTCGCTTTGTTAGTGGCTTTATTCTTGGCGTTTAGCTATGCGATTAGCGATGAATATCACCAGACATTTATTTTTGGTCGAAACGGGAGATTTGAGGATGTTTTGATTGACAGCGTGGGAATTTTATTAATGACGATAATGTATCAAAGAATAAAATAATATGAAAATATGTTTAATTTCTAATTTATATAGACCTTATACTCGCGGGGGAGCAGAAAGAATGGTGGAAATAATTGCCGAAGAGTTGATTAAAACAGACAATCAAGTTTTTTTAATTACCGCCAACCCCTTTAATTTAAGGGCAATTTTTAAGCCGGAAATAAAGCATGAATTTGGCATAAAAATTTATCGTTTTTATCCTCTTAATTTATTTTTTTATATTAATGATTGGCGCTATCCGCGCTCGATTAGATTTTTTTGGCATTTCTTTGATGTTTATAATTGGCAAAGTTATTTTTTGGTCAAAAGAATTTTAAAAAAAGAAAGACCCGATGTGGTAATGACTCATAATTTAAAAGGCATTGGCTATTTAATTCCTTGGGCTATAAAAAAATTAAAAATTAAACATCTCCACACCCTTCATGATGTTCAACTGGCCACCCCCAGCGGTTTAATTATTAAGGGTCAGGAAAAAAATTGGCGAGAGTTGAGCCAGTTGAATCGTCTTTATATCAAAATTAACAAAAAACTTTTTTCTGGGGTTGGGGTAATAATTTCCCCTTCATGTTGGCTTTTGGATTTTCACAATCGCCTTAACTTTTTTCCCAAAGCAAAAAAAGAGGTTTTACTCAATCCTATTAAAAAAGTTATTAATCAAAGAGCATTGCCAAAAAGAGGTAAAAACAATTTCAACTTTTTATACTTGGGTCAAATAGAAGATCATAAAGGCGTTTTATTTTTAATTAAGGTATTTCAGAATTTTTGCTCTTTAACCAATAATAAAAATGTAATGTTTTATATTGTTGGTAAAGGCACTAAATTAGCCAGAGCCAAAAATTTAGCTAATCAAAATCCACAGATAATTTTTAGCGGCGAAGTGCCCCGTCGTGAATTATCTAAAATATTTTCTAAAATTGATTTTACTATTGTGCCGTCTTTTTGTTATGAAAATTCACCTACCGTGATTTATGAAAGTTTTTCTTTTGGCGTGCCAGTCATTGCTTCTGACATTGGCGGAGTAGGAGAACTGGTTGAGGTTGGTAAGAATGGCTTTATTTTTGCCCCCGGGGATGAAGAAGATCTTTTGCGCCTGATGCGTTATGTGGTAGAAAATAAAACCAAAGTTACCCGGATGAAAAAAAATACTTATCAGGCAGTTTCAGGTTTCAGCTCCGATAAGTATGTTGAGAAGTTGTTAAATTTAATTGAATCAATCTAAGGTGTATTTAAACACATATATTTTTTCATTGTCAATTGACTGCCAGGAAGTGGCAGTTTTTTTTGCTTCTTTTATGATTTTATCAAAACACCACCAGTAGCTATTGATAATAAAATAGGACTCTTTGACCCCGACCAACTGCATGGCTTCGGCCATAATTTCCCCCGAGTGATTGTCATAAACCATTGAAAGATAATAAGTATAAAGAGGGGAACTAGTAGGAACCGGATAATAGAATTGATGATAAGTTTCTTTTTCATTAATTTTTAGGGGATAAAAGTTTTTAAAGCCAAATTCGCGGATGGCCGCGGCCGAAACTTGCTGATTGGCCAAGACGATATAAGGAGATTTTGTTTCTTTATCAATATGATGCACGGCCTTGATATCAGAGCCGGAGAGGCTGTAGCCGGGATTAGTTTGATATTCATCATCGCGGGGATAAGAGAGATAGAAAGAACTGGTTATGAATAAACTCAAAAAAAGCAAGAAACTGAATTTATAAATAAGGGTTTTATTTTCTAATTTTTTGATAAACAGGCAACCAAAACAGAGAAGAATCGGTACCAGAAAATAAAAACTAATTTCCAAAACCCTTTGGCTATAGTCCTGCTGTTCATAATCAATAACAAAAGCAAAAAAGATAAAAAGCCGCAAAAAAAGAAAATTGATAAAAGTCACTACAAAAGCCAGTAAGAAACTGGCTAGAAATTTAAATCTGTCTTTAAAAATATAAAGAGCTAAAATTGTCAGAATAAAAGCAAAGAAATAAAAATTAATTTTATAAAAATAAGCTAAATCAAAAAGAAAATCGTATTGGTTAATAAAATAAAAACGAAGCCAGCCCAAAGTACTGGCCAGATTTGAAGTATTAGTCAACTGTTTGAAAGCCACGGCAAAGCCGCTCTGGATCAAATAATTAAGAAAGAATAAAAGCGGCAATGAGAAACTTAAAAGAAAAAGAGCGCCTGCCAAAATAATTTTTTTCTTCTTTTGGGGAATTTTTTGGTTGTCCTGAAAAAAACGTCCTAGATAAAGAAGCAGCGTCAAAAGAGCAGTTGGAATACCGGCTAAAGGATGAATCGCCAAAGAAGTAACCGATAAAATTAAAAGCGGGAAAATTTTAATTTTATTTTTAAGGTAAAGGAGACCAAAAAAAATGGTAATAAGAATATATAAATTAGCCAAATTTTGCGGCGTAGTAAAAGTAAAAGAAGAAAATGGCCAGGCCAAAAAAGAAAAAGCCAGAAGTAAACTTACTCTTTTTTCAAATCCCAGTGCCTGATTAAGCGAATAATAAATCAGAGGTGGCAGAAAAAGAGAAAAGAAAAAAGGAACCAACAATCTATCAATCATAACAAAATCAACAGCAAACAATTTGGCTAAGATTACAACCAGCGAATATTGGCCAAGATAAAAGAGTGTTTTGGGCAGAATCAAGCCCTGCGCTAAAATTTCTTTTTCCGTAGCTTGGTGAATTAAGCTGTCAAAACCAAAACCTAGTTTATAGATAACCACAGCAATAGCGGTTGAAAAAAGCCAATGGAAAATAATTAAACCCAAGGTTAATTTTCTTTGCCGATCCTGCCAGATAATAGTCAAAAGGATTAAAGTGGCTAAAAAATAATAATAAAAGAGTTTGACGGGCAGCAGTTGCCAAGGCGAACGGATGGCTTCAGTTGTTGTTTGAGCTGAAATAAAAGAAAATAAACTGAGAATTACGACTAAATAAACTAAGGTTAAAATTAAATAGGGCAAAGTTAGATGTTTTTCTTCTTTTTCAGTTTTTTCAGTGTCACCCCGAACTTGTTTCAGGGTCTCTTCAATTTGAGTTGATTTAATTAATTTATAAAGTAGGAGAGGAACCAAAATTAAAACTAAACTAACAGTAATATTATTTAATTTATAAAAGAAATAAATTATAGCGCCTAAAAGGCTGGATAGAGACAAAACAAAAAAAATGCCAAAGAAATTTTTAAAAATTCGTTCTTGATTTGGTAAAAGCCAGCTGCCAGCTTTTTTGCCGCAAACAAAGAGATAAAGCAGTCCGGTTAAAATGCCAATGATAAAGTTGTGCCAGAACCAAA
>JAGUWE010000066.1 GCA_020062525.1 Patescibacteria group bacterium
CCAAGATTAACGAGTTGCTGAAAAAAGGCCAAAAACCTTGAAGGTTAATTGCTGACCACCTTGGTAACGGTTTTTACTTAAGTTAGTTTAATTCTTTTATCAAAGTTATAACTCTACGGATTAGGAATAACTACCTGCCTCGCGTCAAGGCGGGCGAATATACGAATTCTAAAATAAAATTCGCTATTTTTTATTATGAAATTCGTCCATCTCCACATTCATAGTCACTACAGCTTACTTGATGGTTTGCCTAAGATAGATGAACTAATTGCCAAGGCTAAAGAAGAGGGAATGACCGCTTTGGCTTTGACCGACCATGGAGTAATGTATGGCGTGATTGAATTCTATCAAAAAGCTAAAGCTGCTGGTCTTAAGCCAATTGTTGGCGAAGAAGTTTATGTTGTGCCACATTCAAGACATCAGAAAAATTTAGCTAATGAGCAAAAATTTCATTTAATTTTATTAGTTAAAAATCAAGTTGGTTATCAGAATTTAATTAGATTGACGAGTTTCGCTCATTTAGAGGGTTTTTATTACAAACCCCGTATTGATTGGGAGCTTTTAGAAAGATATCACGAAGGGTTAATTGGACTATCCGCTTGTTTACACGGTGAAATTCCCACTGCCATTTTGACTGGCAATTTAAAGAAAGCTGAAGAAATTTTAGTTAGATATTTAAATTTATTTGGTCAAGATAACTTTTATTTAGAATTACAACATCATCCTACTTTAGCTGGTCAAAATCAGGTAAATCAAGCTTTGGTAGAATTAGCCAAGAAATTAAAAGTTGGGTTAGTTGCCACCAACGACATTCATTATTTAAATAAAGAAGACGCCGAAGCTCAGGATATTTTACTTTGTTTACAAATGAAAAAAAAGAAAGAAGATAAAGATCGTCTGAGTTTTTTAAGTGAGGATTTTTCTTTTAAATCACAGGAAGAAATGATCGCCAGTTTTCATGATTGTCCAGAAGCCATTCAAAATACCATCAAAATTGCTCAAAGCTGCGATTTAGAAATAGAATTGGGCAAAATGACTTTGCCGCATTTTGAAGTGCCAAGCGATAAAACTGCTGATGAATTTTTACGCGAACTTTGTCTTGAGGGCTTGGCTTTGCGTTATGGCAAACGATCCGGTGATGCGGAATATCTTGAGCGCCTTGATTATGAACTGAAAATTATTAAGAAAACCGGTTTTGCCTCATTTTTTTTGATTGTTCAGGATTTTGTCAATTGGGCAAAAGGGCAAAAAATTGTGGTGGGGCCGGGGCGTGGCAGTGCCGCTGGCAGTTTAGTTTCTTATGTTTTAAATATTACTGACATTGATCCTTTAATTTATGATTTGCTTTTTGAAAGATTTTTAAATCCAGAACGAATTTCCATGCCGGATTTTGATTTAGATTTTGCTGACGCCAGGCGTGAAGAAGTTATTCGTTATGTTGAAGAAAAATATGGTCGCGATCGGGTGGCGCAAATCATTACCTTTGGCACTATGGCTGCCCGAGCGGCAGTTAGGGATGTCGGCAGGGTAATGGCGCTTTCTTACAGCTATTGTGATAAAATTGCCAAAATGATTCCTTTTTTTTCCAGTTTATCTCAGGCACTTAACACTAACGTTGAATTAAGAGAATTGTATCTTAAAGATCCAAACGCTAAAGAATTACTTGAGACAGCGAAAAAATTAGAAGGTGTGGCTAGACATGCTTCAACTCACGCTTGTGGGGTTTTGATTACGCGCGAGCCCCTTTATAATTATGTACCTTTGCAATTTGCTTCAAGTGGCGATAAAACCATTGTTTCCCAATATTCTCTTCATCCAATAGAGGACCTAGGGCTTTTGAAAATGGATTTTTTGGGCCTTAAAAATTTGACTTTAATTGAAAATGTGCACGAAATTGTTCAAAAAACCCGCGGAGAAGATATTAAAATAGAGAAAATTCCTTTAGATGATAAAAAAACTTATCGCTTGCTTCAGCACGGCGAAACAACTGGCGTCTTCCAACTGGAATCAAGCGGCATGAGGCGTTATCTTAAAATGCTCAAACCAACTGAATTCGAAGACATTATCGCTATGGTTGCGCTTTATCGGCCGGGCCCGATGGAATGGATTCCTGATTTTATTGACCGGAAACACGGCCAGAAGAAAATTGTTTATCTTCATTCAAAACTGGAGCCGATTCTTAAAAAAACTTATGGAGTGGCTATTTATCAGGAGCAGGTGATGAAGATCGCTCGGGAGCTGGCCGGTTTTACTTTAGGCGAGGCCGATATTTTGAGAAAAGCTGTTGGCAAAAAAATTCCTCATCTTTTGTCTAAGCAAAAGAAAAAATTTATTGAAGGTTGTGTTAAAAATAATGTTTCAACCAAATTAGCCGAACAGGTTTTTTCTTTTATTGAGCCATTTGCCGGTTATGGCTTTAATAGAAGTCATGCTGCTTGTTATGCCATGATTGGTTATCAAACTGCCTATCTTAAAGCTAATTTCCCGGTTGAATTTATGGCGGCGCTTCTTACCTCTGAAGAAGGCAATACAGAGAAAATTAATATCGGGGTTCAAGAATGCCAAGCGATGGGGATTGAGGTCTTGCCGCCCGACATTAATGAAAGTTTTAAACATTTTACTGTCTTGCCTCAAAGCGAAAAACCGACCATTCGTTTTGGATTATTGGCAATTAAAAATGTTGGCGAAAATGTAATTAGTACTATTATTCAAGAACGCCGAGAGCATGGTCTTTATCAAAATTTGGCAGATTTTCTTTCCCGCGTGAAAAGTAAAGATTTAAATAAAAAGTCGCTGGAGAGTTTAATTAAAAGTGGGGCTTTGGATAAATTTGGCGAAAGAGGTCAAATGTTATATAATATAGAGAAGATGCTCACTTTTATTAAAGAAACACAAAAGAACGATTTAAACGGTCAAGCTAATTTATTTGGTTCAATCACCACTTCTAAAATTAATCAACTTAAATTAGACAAAACAGATACTGCTTCTGAAAAACAAAGATTGGCTTGGGAGAAAGAGCTTCTCGGTCTTTATTTATCAGCGCATCCTTACAAGGATTATGAGTCTTCCTTAAAAGAAGTGGTGGTGAGTTGTTATGAAATTAACAAATTAGCTCAAAACGAAGAGGAATTAACTTATTGGCCGGAAAATAACGAACACCAACTTAACAATTTTAATGGAGCAAATTCGAGGGGATTTATCAAAGTTGCGGGCGTGATTACTAAAATTCAAAAAGTTTTAACACGAACCGGGGAGACAATGATTTTTGCTACCTTAGAAGATACAACTGGTAAAATAGAGATTTTAGTTTTCCCTAACACTTTAGCTCAAACCAACCACTTGTGGCAGGAAGAGAAAGTAGTAATAGTTTTAGGTCGGCTTTCTGATAAAGAAGGGGTGCCAAAACTCATTTGTCAAGGTGTCTGTGAAATAACTCCTCTTAATGTGAAAGAAGTAGCGCAAAGATTAAAAAAAGAAAATCATTAAAATTAAAATTTTCAAGATAGTTTTGCCTTTTTCATTTTAACCTTCAAGTTTATTTTATGTTTGATTATAAAAAAATCGCCATTATTTATTTAACCTTATCACTTTTAGTTTTGGGAGTAGTTTTGTATTTTACTTTGTATAAAGCAACGATTATTATTACTCCGGCAGTGGAAAAAATGAGTTTGAATTTTGACCTGATTGTTAAAGAAGTATCATTTGTTTCACCAGATGATACTTCAACTATTCCCGGTAAAATTTTTTCAGCAGAAAAAGAATCAGAAGAAACTTTTTCAGTTAGTTCCAGTCAAAAAGTAGAGGTTAAGACTGCTCCTCGAGTAACTCTAATTAATACTACGGGTCAAAATCAAATTTTAGTGGCTACCACTAGATTATTGACATCTGAAAATCAACTTTTTCGGATTAAAGATCGGGTAGTGGTGCCGGAGCAAGGTCAAATTGAAGTAGAGGTTTATCCCGATGATCCAAAATTGGAAGTGAGTTTAGGTAAGACCCATTTAACAATTCCGGGCTTAAGTAGCCAGTTGCAGCAGAAAATTTATGCTGAAGCTGAAAATATTATCACCGGTGCCACTCGTGAAGTTAAAATTATTAGCCAAATAGATTTAGATCAAGCCAAAGAAGCCCTAACTCAAAAGTTACACGAACAAATTATCAGTCAGTTTAAGGACCAAATATTTGATAGTTCTGATAAAGTTAGTGCTAATATTTTTTCTTCTGAGACCTTAAAAATAGTGGGAAGCCGTGAAATAATGGAAAATCAAAGTGATCAAACAGCTGGAGCAATCAGTGATTCATTTAAACAAAAATTAAAATTAAAAGTCGTAGCAGCTGTCTTTGATGAAAACCGACTTTTGGACTTAGCCCAAAATAAATTAGCTGCTTCTATTGCTAGCGATAGACAACTTATTGGTCTAGATAAAGAGAGTTTTAATTATTCAGTTGAACGTTATGATTTGGAAGGGAAAACAGTAAATCTTAAGGTTTATGTTGATGGTCAAATGATTATTTCTGAAAAAAGTGGTCTTTTAGACAAAAACAAAATAGTTGGTCTTGCTCGAGGTGAAGTGAACACATATTTTGCTCAATCACCAGCCATTAAATCAGTGGAAGTCAAATTTTTGCC
>JAGUWE010000115.1 GCA_020062525.1 Patescibacteria group bacterium
TAAACTTACCAAACAAGCAACAGAGATGCTTTGTGTTAAAGAAGGAACTTTTGAAAAGGTAATGGGTAACGAAAGATTTAAAATTTTCAAAAATTCAAGCCACTACACCGGTATTATTTGGGACCAAGCCGCAATCCCAGCTTTCAAAAAAGCGATTAAGGATATTAAAGGTACACCCCCACACCAAAAATTTGGTGGTGGGGGTAGATTCAGCGTCTATGTTTTTTCTTTGGGCAATGAAACTTTTGACGATGAATTTAAAGATGTAAAGCAAAAGGTCCAATTGTCGCCAATACCTGAAGCAATTTTAAGAGTATATAGGAGGATTTTTAAGTGAAATGTATGAGCAGAAATCTATATAACAATCCAAATATAGAAAAATTATTATCTATTGTTGAGAATCAAAACTTTGAAAGAAAAACTGCCTACATACAACAAAAAGATTTGGCAGCTGAATTTTCAGCTTTTGCTAATAATAGTGTAGAGGGCGGACTCATTGTGTTAGGCATAGAGAAAGACAAGAATGTAGTTGGTATAAATATTGTAGGCCAAGAAAAGATTAATAAATTGATACAAGCACAAAATGTCTTTTGCCCTTTGGCAAAAGTAGATCATAAAGAAACACCAGTAATAAACAATAAAGGTCAAAAAGATAGATTGCTGCTTTTTTATGTTGAGTGTTCGCCTGATAAAGTAATCAAATTGAGCTCTGGCGAGGCATATAAAAGAATAGGAGACCAAACTATTGAAATGTTGCCAGTCGAGATTAGTCAGATGGAATATGATAAAAGAGAGACCGAATTTGAAAAAGAGCTAATCCCGTCTTTAACTATTGAACAATTAAACCAAGCTTTAATGGAAGATTTTATTAAGAAATGGGTTGAAAGAGATGGGTTAACAAACAGGCTGTCTGTGGAAGATTTAATTTTAATGAAGGGATTTGGGCAGAAAGAAGAAGATAAAGTAAAAATAAATTATGCCGGTGCTTTATTGTTTTGCGATAGGCCAGAAGAATTTATTCCTGGTGCTAAAATTAGATTTTTTAAATACGAAGGAATAAAAATTGAAACAGGGCCTCGTTCTAACATTGTTAAGGATAAATTTTTTGAAGGTCCTATTGCTGAACAAATTGGCCAATTAGCAGAAATGGTTAAGTCGCAGACAAGGGAATTAAGTTTTTTGGGTGATGATGGCAAGTTTAAAACCGTTTTGGAATATCCAGAATTTGCTTGGTATGAGGCGGTTGTTAATGCTGTGGCACACCGCGCCTACAATTTAAAAAACGCAAACATTTTTGTCAGAATGTTTAATGATCATATAGAGGTTGAAAGTCCAGGCAATCTACCGGGCATAGTAACCGTAGAAAATATTTATAAAGAAAATTTTCCGAGAAATCCGACCCTAATGCAGGGATTGCTTTATTTGGGATATGTTAAATTTGCCAGCGAAGGAATGGATAGAATTAGAGAGGAAATGGTTAATTTGGGATTGCCCGATCCAGAATTTCAAGATGATAAAAAAGCCGTATTATTTAAAATAATTTTAAGGAATAATATTGAAAAGAGAATTGTAAAAAGTGAATTAGAAGAAATAAAAGAACTAAATAAAAAGATTGTTGAAATTTTAGATGATGATGAGAAAAAAATAGTTCACTTTTTAATTAAAAATAGAATTGGAGCACCAGCTGATTTTGAAAAAGAAATTAATAAAGGAAGGGCAACTGTTGTCAGAAGGCTTAGAAATTTAGAAAAATTACAAGCTGTAGAAAGAACAGAAAAGGTCGGTCCTAATGTGAGATATAAGTTGACGCCGCAGATGTTATCTATGACTGAACTAAATAATGATAATCAAAAAGGAACGAAACAGGCTAAATTACTGTAAAATTAGATGTTTGATACATCTGTGATACATCTGTGATACATCTTCCGTACATGTGGATAACTTATAATCAAGTGTTATGCAGCTAAAAATTTATCAAGAAAACGCAATAGATGAGTTATTAACCAAAGCCAAACGGCTTTTGGGTTATTCTGGCGGTAAAAAATTGGTTTTTAAGTCGCCGACTGGTTCGGGAAAGACGATAATGATGGCGGAATTTTTGAAGCAGTTGGTTGATGATAGAGAAGTTAGGCAATCGCTTTGTTTTATTTGGGCCGCGCCTCATAAACTCCATAACCAGAGCAAAGAAAAATTGGAAAGCTATTTTGAAAACAGTCGGGCGCTGGAATGTAAATTTTTTGAGGATTTAGACGATAGAAAAATCAGCGAGAACGAGATTTTATTTTTTAATTGGGAAAGCATTAATAAAACAAACGCTATTTATATTCGCGATAACGAGCAAGAGTTTAATTTGTCAAAAGTATTAGAACGTACCCGCGAAGAAGGAAGAAAAATTATTTTGATTATTGATGAGAGCCACTTTTTTGCTGGCGCTAAAGATGAAAAAGAAAAACAAGCGGCGAATAAATTGCGAAATGATATTAACGCTGATTTAACAATTGAAGCGTCGGCGACACCAATTTTAAAAGACGTGAATGAAACAGTAACGGTTCAGATCGAAGATGTTAAAAAAGAGGGAATGATTAAGAAAGCGGTTATTGTGAATGATGGTTTTGATAAAATTATCAAGAACGGGAAAATACATACCGAAAAATTGAGCGATAAAAAGATAAAAGATAGCGAAGAGTTGGTAATCGCGGCCGCGATGAAAAAAAGAGACGAATTGGTTCGGGCGTACAAAAAAGAAGGGGTGGAAATAAACCCATTGGTGGCGATTCAGTTGCCAAGAAGAATTGGGCAAACAGAAGATAGAATGCGGGAAAAGATTGAAAGTATTTTGAAAGATAAATTTAAAATTTCTAAAAAAAAAGGCAATAATAAATTGGCGAGTGGAAAACAGAAGCAGCTTTTATTGAATTTTTAGAGAAATCCCAGAAAGTTGAATGGTGGTTTAAAAACGGAGACAGAGATGCGACATTTTTTGCTGTGCCTTACGACAACGGAGAAAAGAAACCTTTTTATGTTGATTTTATTGTCAAACTGAAAGATGGAAAAATTGGCTTGTTTGATACCAAAGCCGGATTAACGAAACAGGTCGCCTGTCCAAAAATTGACGGGTTGTATAAATATATCCAAAACGAAAATAAAAGAGGCGAAAAATGTTTTGGCGGGATAGCCGCTAATACTGAGCGGAATTATCGCGGACGATGGGTTTATTTTGACAGAACAAACAAGGATTTTAAGGATAATTCTTTTAATAATTGGACTGATTTGATATTATAGAATACTTCTTGAACAAAAATCAAAACTCAAAGAGCTTTTTGATTCAGTGCTTGATAAATTAATGAAAGGAGAATTAGTGGAATAAATAATAAATTTATGAAAGATTCAGCGGAAGATAAAAACATTCAGAAAATTGAGGAATTTTTCAGGGTGCCCGAGCGGGTAGCGAACAAAATTAAAAACCTTGCAGAAAAAGTTAAGGGTGGTTATGTTTTGTTTGAAACGCGTCCTCGCTGGGACGGTTCTCCCGGCCCTTGGACTAAATTACCAGTGGCTAAAATTGTTTTTCACAAATCCACTCAAATCTGGAATCTTTATTGGATGCGCGCTTCTGGCAAATGGGAATTTTACGGGCGATACAAAACATTAAACAGGGTTTTGAGAACAATAGAAGAAGATAAACACGGCTGTTTTTGGGGTTAATTCATCATTTAACAAACATTTTCACATTCTCAAGAATGTTGTAATATTATACCTCTCTAATTCGCGCGAATAGTGGAATAAAGAGTTGTAGTTTTTCGCTTTTCGCTTTTCCCGCTACGGAGCGGGATCCCGCCATCGGCGGTGATAATTTTTACTTTAATTTTTATGAAAATCGGCATTGACGCCAGAATGTATACGCCAGAGTGCACTGGCATTAGTCGTTATCTTAGGGAATTGACCTCCCATCTTTTTGCCATTGATAAAACTAACGAATATCTAATGTTTATGCTGGAGCCGGAGTATTCTAAATTTGAAGCGCCAAACGAAAGAGTTAAAAAAATTAAAGTTGATTCCTATTGGTATGGTTATAAAGAACAGTTAATCTTGCCTTGGCAGATGTTGAAAGCTGGCTGTGATTTAATCCATTTCCCCAATTTTAATACCCCGCTAATTTATCCCAAAAAATCAGTTGTCACTATTCATGATATTACGCCGTTTTTCTTTTCCGGCCACCGGCGCCAGTCAAAATGGCGCGACTTTGCCTTTTGGCAAGTGTTTTCCCGTTCAGTCAAGCGAGCGACTAAGGTTATTGCTGTTTCCCAGTCAACCAAAGCAGATATTATTAAATATTTTAAAATCGCTCCGGAAAAAATTGAGGTGATTTATAACGGACTGGACCAAAAATTCTTTCAGCGAGCAACTCAAGCAGAAATTCAGAAGTTAAAAGACAAATATAAAATCTCTGGTCCATTTATTTTATATGTCGGCGTTTGGCGAAATCATAAAAATGTGGTAGGATTATTAAAAGCATTTAAATTACTGCTTAATAAATATCAGTGCGATTATCAGTTAGTTTTATTAGGCAAGGAGTTGCCTGAATATCCAGCTATCAGAAAAACTTGGCAGCAGTTAAATTTGGAAAAAAATTTGGTTTTACCCGGTTTTGTCAGCGATGAAGAACTACTGCTTTTTTATCAGGCAAGCGATTTGCTTGTCATTCCTTCCTTGGCCGAAGGATTTGGTTTTACCGGACTTGAGGCCTTGGCTTCAGGTACGACGGTGGCGGCTTCTGACATTTCGGCGCTTGAGGAAGTTTTGGGAGAAAGCGCTTCTTATTTTGATCCACACAATCCCGAAGAAATGGCTGAAGTTATTTTTAATTTATTGACTAATCAGAATTTGCAGCAGAAAAAATTAGCCAAAGCTGAAAATCAGCTTAAAAAATACAGCTGGTTAAAAAATGCCGAGCAAACCTTAAAACTTTACCAAGACATTTTGGGAAAATAATTATGGCTAAAAAACAAAAAGATAAAACTAAAAAGAAAGTCAAGATATTAAAATTCAAAAAGAAAGTTAGACATGTTTCCAAAAAGAGTGCTAAGCGAGTAAAACAAACTACCAAAGTCAAAAAAGAAAGCAAAGTTGAAGAACTTGAACTATTCAATTGGCCAGCCGAACCGCTAACCGAAGAAAAAGAAGAAACAGAACAAAGTTACGTTTCGCCCTATCTTATTAATTTAAAAGAAATAGCTAAAGAAAAAAAAGAACCCATTGCGGAAGATATAAAGAAAATTCAATCAAAAAAATCACGCCCAATTAATTTTTTAAAGATTAATTTGTTAAGAAAAATTCATGAGCAGCCACGATTTTCCTTTACTTTTGATAGAGCTTCGCTAAGCGAATTAGCGGTTTTTTTAGCTGTTTCTTTGGCTTTAGTTTCGCTTCTTTTTTCTTTTAACCTTTTTCAAAATTTAAAAGAAGGGCTGCTGGCAACTCGCGGTAAAGTTTTAGGCGAAGCGACAACTGCCTTAGAATATCTTTTCAGCGGCAGTAGGGAGCTTTTAAACTACAATCCCAGCAGGGCTGCCTATCAATTTTCCCAAGCCAATGAATATTTGAATCAAGCCAGTCAAGAACTTGCAGGAATTAATAATTTAATCAAAGAAACAGTCAAGATTATTCCTTATGATCAGGGCGCGCTTGAATCAGCTGATTCATTGATTGAGGCAGGTAAAAATATCACTCTGGCTGCTTCCTATCTAACTGAAACACTAAATGTTATCAATCGGCCAAATAAAGATTTCGGCTATGAAAATAGAGAATCAATCATTATTAATAATGAGTCCTTGGTTGTTGGTCATTTGCAGAAAAATTTTTATCAGAAATTAGAGGACTTAAATCTTAATTTGGTTTTAGCAACCGATAGATTGATTATAGCTAATAATAATTTAACTTCAGTTAAAAGCGAAATTATTCCCGAAAATAAAAGAGAAGAATTTCTGCGCCTTAAAGAACAGTCAGCGGAAATTGAAGATAAGTTCTCCCGCCTCAGCGAACTTACCGAGTCCTGGCTTGATATTTTGGGCCGGAAAACATTCAAAAGATATCTAATAATTTTTCAAAATAATAATGAATTGCGAGCAACAGGCGGTTTTATGGGTAGTTTTGCTTTAGTGACTATTGATAAAGGTTTGATTAAAAAAGTTGAATT
Source organism: Patescibacteria group bacterium (assembly GCA_020062525.1). Classification (GTDB taxonomy): domain Bacteria; phylum Patescibacteriota; class Patescibacteriia; order JAACEG01; family JAGUWE01; genus JAGUWE01. The sequence goes on from JAGUWE010000115.1 coordinate 6,197, forward strand.
CCCTGAAGGTGGTAGTTATGATATTCAGGGCCAACTTTTAGAACGCCTTAAACCACCGTCAGCTTTGAATTTAATTAATTCGCGCTGGTATTTTCACGATGCCAATTGGTGGCCAGATTTTCCGACTTCGGCCCAGAAACTGATTTGGTTTTATGAAAAAAGCGGCGGGCCCACTCCGGACGGAGTGGTGGCTGTTAGCGCTGATCTGATGAAAGATCTTTTACAATTTACTGGTCCGATTGAAATTTCACAATATCACAAAACTATTACGGCCGAGAATTTTTATGACCAGACCCAACGGGTGGTTGAATTAGAATATGATAAAGAGACCAACCGTCCGAAAAAATTCATGGTGGTCCTGGCACTTGAATTTTTCAAAAAATTTAGCCAAGAAGAAAAAAACCTTTTTAACTTTTTCCAACTTTTGGACAAAATTTTTTCCCAAAAAACAATTCAATTTTATTTTACTGATGAAAAAATAGAAAAAATTTTTACTGACTTTAATTTAACCGGCCAGATAAAACAATTACCCGGCGATTATTTGGCAATCATCAATACCAATTTGCGCGGCGGCAAGACCGATAATTTTATTAAAGAAAAACTTTATTTAGAAACTGAGATTGACGGCAGCGGCCAAATTGTCAATAAACTGACCTTAGAAAGAACTCATACCGGTGACCCAACTAATTATTTTGAAAAGATGGTCAATGTTGATTATTTAAGGGTTTATGTACCAAAGGGTGCTCAACTTCTAAGTGCTGCGGGTTTTAAACCGCCGGAAAGTAAAAGTTATTATCCAGAAGATAAGACCTTGGTGCTTGATGCAGATTTAGCCCGTCTTGAAAATGAGGTGACCATTGATTCCGCCAGCGGCACTAAAATTTATGA
>JAGUWE010000093.1 GCA_020062525.1 Patescibacteria group bacterium
TTACCAAAGACCCTTGTGCCAGAGGATTTGCCCAAAATTGAAAGAATAATGAAAAAATTAATCGGCCAGAATTTAAAATTTGAAAGATTAGAAATGTCGGTTGATAAAGCGATTAAGGAATTTAAAAAACAAGGGCAAATTTATAAAGTTGAATTATTGGAGGAGTTAAAAAAAGAGGGCGAAAAAAGGGTCTCGCTTTATCAGACTGGCAAATTTTTGGATCTTTGCCGCGGGCCCCACATTCAATCAAGCAAAAAGGCCGGCGCTTTTAAACTGACCCATTTAGCTGGTGCTTATTGGAAAGGTGATGAAAAAAATAAGATGCTCACCCGGATTTATGGCCTGGCTTTTTCTACCCCAAAAGAATTAGATGATTATTTAAAAATGTTAGTTGAAGCTGAAAAACGAGACCACCGCAAATTAGGGCAAGAATTGGATTTATTTAGTTTTGATGAGGAATTTGGTCAAGGTCTGCCGCTTTGGCATCCTAAAGGTGCAATGCTTCGCCAAATTATGGAAGATTTTGTGTTGAAAGAATACTTAAAACGCGGTTATCAATTAGTTAGAACTCCGCACATTGCCCGCCTTGAAATTTTTAAAACCTCGGGCCATTGGAATTTTTACCGTGAGAGTATGTATAGTCCGATGAAGATTGAAAATGAGGACTACATCATTAAGCCGATGAATTGTCCCGGACACATTAAGATTTATAAGACGCAGCTGCGCAGCTACCGGGATTTGCCAATTCGTTACACTGAATTGGGCACAGTTTATCGCTATGAAAAATCCGGCACCTTGCACGGCCTGACGCGTGTGCGCGGATTTACCCAGGATGACGCGCATATTATCTGTACGCCAAGCCAATTAAAACAGGAATTAATTGAGGTAATTAAATTAACTAAATATATTCTCAAGACCTTTGGTTTTTCTCAATTTGAGGTTAGTTTAAGTGTGCGTGATCCCCTGAACAAGGATAAATATTTAGGCGATGATAAGCATTGGCAGCTGGCAGAGAAATCTTTAGCCGAAGCAATTCGGGCTGAAAGATGGCAATTTAGAATAGAAGAAGGTGAAGCTGTTTTTTATGGGCCCAAAATGGACATTAAAGTAACCGATGCTATTGGTCGGCCTTGGCAGATTTCCACACTTCAAGTTGATTTTAATCTGCCGGAGCGTTTTGATTTGGTTTATATTGATGAAAAAGGCAAAAAACAGCGGCCGCTTATGCTTCATCGAGCGCTACTTGGGTCACTTGAAAGATTTACCGGACTATTGATTGAACATTTTGCCGGCGCTTTTCCGACTTGGCTTTCACCGGTCCAGGTCAAAATTATTCCGGTTGGCAAAGACCATTTTAAATATTCTCAAAAGTTAGCTGAAGATTTTCGGACTAACAATTTTCGAGTTGAAGTTGACGATTTAAACGAAACCGTGGGCTATAAAATTAGAAAAGCTGAAAAACAAAAAGTGCCTTATATGTTAGTGATAGGGGATAAAGAAACCAAAGGAAAAATTTTGAATGTGCGCCATCGAGACGAGAAAGAAGTGAAAAGGATGACGGTGAGGAAGTTTATTGAGAGGATTAGGAAAGAAATTCAAGAAAGGAAGTAATTCGAAAAAGGCGCAAACTAAAGTTTGCTAATCCAAAAGAGTGGAATAGCAGACTTCAGTCTGCGTCCGTAAACTTTAATAATAAGTCGCTTGCAAAATTCTGCCAATGTCGTTTAAGGTTTTTGAGATTTCATAAAGTGAAGAATTTTTCTTTCTGCAATCAACGAGATAAATTTCAATAGTCAGAACTTTTTTTTAAGACATGGCGCCGGACAATACTCAATTGATTCAATACTTGGAAAATCAATAAATTGCGTGCCACCGCTAACCTTTAGGCCTAAGCCATTGATCTTGCTGGTCTCGGAAAATCTGCCGTAAAAAGATCCGTCATCTTTGGTACTAACTTTAAGAAAAAGTTTTTTTATTTGGTTTCCCTGACAAATTTTAGCTATTCTTTCTACAACTTTTTGTTTACACATTTTTCCTCCTTGATTTTAGATTGTTTTTACGATATCCTATAATGGATATTGTTTTAAATTTTCAATGAGCTTTTATGAAAAATAGCATAAAGAAAGATTTAAGTCAAGGCGCAAATAGTCGATATTTTATTATTACTTACGGCTGCCAGATGAATGTTTCTGATAGCGAAAAAATTGCGGGTCTTTTAGAAAAACAAGGTTATCAAAAAACCAAAGACGCCAAATCGGCTAATTTGGTGGTGATTAATGTTTGTTCAGTGCGCCAGTCGGCAATGGACCGGGTCTATAGCAAAATAAAAGAATTAAGAATTATGAATTATGAATCAAGAATAATTTTGGCGGGGTGTCTCTTAGATGCGGATAAAAGAAAATTGTGCGGTCAGGTCGATGAGATTTGGCATCCGGCTAAATATTTTAGCGAACCACCTTGTTATCAAGAGGAAAAAATACTTTATGTGCCGATTATGACAGGGTGCAATAATTTTTGCGCTTATTGCGTGGTGCCTTATACTCGGGGCAGGGAAGTTTCCCGTCCAGCCGAGGAAATTATTAAAGAGGCTGGGTCGTTAATTAGTAGGGGCTATAAAGAGATTGTGCTTTTGGGACAGAATGTGAATAGCTATAAATTCAAAATGCAAAAATCAAAAATCAAAATGACAAATCAAAATTCAAAATTATTAAGGAATAAAGAAACTATTACTTTCCCAATGTTACTAAAAATTATAAATAATATTCCCGGGGATTTCCAAATTAATTTTTTAACCAGCCACCCTAAGGATATGTCGGATGAGCTAATTGAAGCGGTGGCAAAATGCGAGAAAGTTAAAAAAGAAATTCATTTGCCAATCCAAAGTGGGGATGATGAAATACTTAGAAAAATGAATCGTGGTTATACAGTTAAATATTACAAGAATTTAATAAAAAAAATTCGTCAAAA
>JAGUWE010000113.1 GCA_020062525.1 Patescibacteria group bacterium
GATGGCGGCGGTCAAAATAGATCAAAATTGCCAGATTGAAACAACCACTAATTTTTCAACCAATGCCCGAGCCATTGCCGTTGATAAAGACAATAATGTTTGGGTAACTCATACCTATATTGACCAAGTGATTAAATTAGATAATAATGGTAATCCTATAGGGTCTTTCTGCACTGATCCAACCACCGATGGTGATTCTTTAGATAATGACGACTGTAATACTGTCTTAGGTGCCAACCCCATTGGTATTACGGCTACGACTGATATTAATGGCAATAGTTATATGTGGGTAGTGAATTATACGACAGCTAGAGTAACTAAATTGCGTCTTGATGGTAGTTTGGTTACCAGTCTGCAAGTTGGCTCAACCCCTTACACCTACTCTGATATGGCTGGTTATATGCTGCGCGCGGTTACTTATCGCGGTGGCACCTGGACAGTTAATCTTAATAGTGGTTTTACCGCGCCTACTTGGCGAAGTTTGACTTGGGATGAAAACCAATCGCTTGGTTCAGGCGATGGCGTGGTTCGGGTAAGAGTGAGAACTGCTCTGACTGAAGCTGGTCTGGCGGCCGCCCCTTGGTACCCTGGACCCAATACTTATTATGAGGTCCCACCGGCTGATCTTTCAGCCCTACCCAAAGAGCAATGGCTTCAAATTGAAGTTGACCTCCGCTTGGCTTTTGATGACACCAGCCCGACATTTGATAATTTAAAAGTAGAAATGGGATATTAAGAAAGTTAAAAGTTAAAAATTAAAAGTTATCACCGCCGATGGCGCCACCGCAAGGAAAATTATCTTGAATTTATAACTTATTAATTCCTCTCTGATTTATTTTTTTAATTTTTTAAATTTATGTCCAAAAAATTTTTCTTAATTTTAATTGTGATTGTCATTATTATTTCAGTTGGTTTTATTTTTCTTTTTATTAAAAAAGAACAACCAGATTTTCAGACCAACACTGCTCTAACTAATGTTTCAGCTGGCAATCAGAATAAAGATATTAAGACCCAAACCACGACCACCACCCCAGTTTTTTCTGATGCCGATAATGATGGCCTGACTGACGAGGCAGAAAAAAAATTAGGCACTGACCCTAATAACAAAGATACTGATAATGATGGTATTATTGATGGCGCCGAAGGCGGTAAATTTTTCAAAACTGATCCCTTAAATCCAGACACAGACGGTGATGGCTACAAAGATGGTGAAGAGGTCTTAAGGGGTTATGACCCAACTAAAAAAGACGCCAAACTGCCGCCGGGTCCGCCCCCGGGCTCAGTTGGTTCCAAACCGTAAATTATGGAACCAAAATCTATCGACGTCCGACGTCCTTAGGGTTTGAATATCAATGGTTATTTTTCAAAATTTTTGCTATACTGCAGATGATGATAGATTTTAAAAAGATAAAATTAAAAAAGAAAGAAGAATTTAATTAATCATTATTATGGTTTCAGATGACATTAATCTTTTACCCCCCGATTTAAGAAGCAAAGAAGAAAAATTTAAAAAAGAGCGGCCGGTCAAAAGTTGGGAAATTAAAATGACCCGGCCCCAAAGAAAAGCTCCTGAGGAAAAAGAAATCAGTACTTTCTCGTGGTGGCAGGACTTAAAGAAATTTTTAACTCAACCCTTGGGCAGGGGTAAACCAAGCGATTTAATAGGTATTCCAAAAGAAAGGAGGCCTGTCTTTGAATATGAAAAAAAACCACTCGCCCCGCCAGTCAAGCAAGAAATAAGAGTAACGGCAGAGGCGGTTAAGCCAAAAGAAAGCCCAAAGCTGGCCGCCCCTTCTCTGCCCCAGCCACAGAAAATTTCCTTCTGGTCTCAAATTATTAAACCCCAACCCCAACCTAAATTAAAAGAGGTGTCAGTTAAACCGCCAAACAAAATTTCTCCAAAACCGTCAATTCCTTTACCTAAAAAAATTTCTTTTTTTGAAAAGATTTTTGGCGCGAAAAAAGAACTTAAAAAAGAAGCCCTCATTATTCGGCCAGTCAAACCAAGTTTAGCAGTGAGCCCCAAAAAGAAAGAATCCCAGAGCTTACTTAAAATAAGGAAAGGCAAAAGGCCCACCATTTCTTTTATTCCTGAAAGCGAGTCCTCAATTAAATTAAAACTTTTCCAAAAAATTTTTTTAACTGAAGTAATGGTTCTTGGCTTTTGTTTTTTAATTGGTTTTGTCTATTTAGTCCTGCTTTGGTATCAAGCGGGTTTAATCACCAAATCAAGTGGTTTAGAGATGAAACTCAGTGAGTTAAAAGTCCAAATTGTTGCCTCTCGTCAAGAAGAACGAAAAATGTTAATTGACCAAGCCAGAATTAAGACCATCCAGACCTTGCTTGACCAACACATCTATTGGTCTAATTTTTTTGCTTTGTTAGAGAAACACACC
>JAGUWE010000027.1 GCA_020062525.1 Patescibacteria group bacterium
CTAACATCCCGGCACCAAGACCGGTAGAGAGACCGGCCAAACAAGATGGCATCATGAGAGTCACCCCCTTTCTTAGTTAAATTTCAATTATTTTAATTATAATAAAAAAATAAACTTTTGTCATTATTTTATTATTGTTGATAACTTAATTTGTTGACATTCTTTTTTTTTGTTATAATTAATTTAAGTTTAAAATTATAGGGTAAAATAATTTTAACTTAAATCTATTTTACCAAAAGGAGAAATTATGAAAAAAAGAATTTTTTACGGAGTAATTATTTTTACTCTGGCGGCTTTAATCGCTTTAGATGTTAGTTTGGTCTTAGCTGAAGAAGCAAACTCTAATTCAACTGAAGAAACCGAGGCCGTGGCTCAGCAATTAGGCGCCACTGAATCAGCTATTAATAATGCCTCAACTGATCAAACCGAAACAGTTGAAACTTCTGGCACTTTAATTGAAATTGGCAACACCACGGCTGATTCAACCACGGTGATTGTCAGAACCACAGAAGAGGGAGTCACTTCTGACCAAACAGTTCAAGTAGATCTTAGTGGTACCGGAGCTACCACTTTAACTGATAACGAGGGTGGAAAATCTGACTTAAGCGATTGGATAGCTGGAGATAATTTAAACTTAACCGTGACTAAAAATAAAAATAGCGGCGAAATTACGGCTAAAAAAGTTCGCAATCGGGCTTTTAGAAACTTTCAAAAAGGTAAAAATGGCTGGGTGACAGCCATTAGGTCAGATAGTGTAAATCAATGCCTAGGGGAAATGGATGTCAAATGGGCAAATAACATTTTTACTTTAAAGGTTACTGAAAAAACCAAAATGGTAGCTGGTCTTAAAAATCCTGCTTGTCTTGCTGATTTTAAAGTCGGTGATCGGGTTCGCAGCCGAGTTGAGGAAGACGGCGACCAAAATCCTGCTACCTGGAACGCTAAAATCATTGTCGTGCTTAGACGCGGCGGAGCGCTCTTTATGAGAGTCACTCGCGCCATTGTGCCAGCAGAAATTGTGGAATTACCAGAAGATACTACTGCCACCACCACGACTATCACTGTTAAGATTTTGGATAATAAATTCTATCAAAAAAACGATGTTAATAATTTAATCGGCAAACCGGGTGATTTACTAATGGTTGATATTAATGAAAAAACGGTCTTAATAAGAAAATTTTGGGGTAAAGCCCTTTTGGGTGAATTTAGCGAAGGTGATAAAGTTGTGATTATTGGCAGATTAGATGATACCACCAAACATTTAGTCGCCAAAGTAATTAAAAATAATTCTATTCAACGTTTAGGCGTAGCCAGGCACATTGGCAAGGTCCTCTCGATTGATACAAATACGGGCCAAATTGAAGTTGAATTACCAGTCAGTAAAAAAGAATATATCATTAAATTAAAATCTGACACTAAAATTCTCAAAGGTGGGCAATCCATCGACTTATCAGACATTCAAGTCGGTGACAAAGTGAGAACTCGCGGCACACTTAATCGCTGGCAAAAGAAAGTTACGGCTGATGTGGTGGTAGATTTGACCAAGTAATAACGGTTCAAAATATACCAAACCAAAAACCGCCGAAAAGGCGGTTTTTGGTTCTACTTAAATTCAATTTCTTCCAAAGTATGTTTAATTAAGTTGTTACAATCCTGAAAATAAAAATCACCCTTAAAATTTTTTTCATTTTTTTAATTTTTTCCTTTCCAGGCCGCTCCACCTTCTTTTTCCATTTTCTCCAGACGAGTATAATAATCAGGAAATTCATTCAGATGGGCCAAAGCAATTTTGCCTGTCATAATTGGGTCATTGTTAGTTACATTGGTCTGAGGATCGCGCAGGCCATGCTCTAATTCTACATCCAGACCCGCTCGGAATTGCTCAACATCAAACTTACTCCAATCAATGCCTAGGACTTCCCCCACCTGTTCAGCTTCCTCTGAAGAAAAAGATTTTTTTGGCTCCATAAAGTTTTTACATTAAATTCTCAAATTGAAATTTCAAAATTTAAAATAATATTGAAATTTCTCAAATTCCAAACAGTTTAAAATCTATAATTTTTACTTTGAGATTTGTTTTGAGCTTCGGATTTAGGATTTCGGATTTTCAAATTAGGGTTGTAATATATCTTCTGTTCTGCCGTCAGGTGAAGCAGGATTGCCATGTTTAAGCCACTGATCACCCTGGCAAAACCAGGCGTCTTCATCACTGCCGAGAATAAACCTTAAGCCCAAAATAAGCGCCAAAAATAAAATAGAGCTAATAAAAATTATAATTGTTTTTTGCATATTTTTTATTATCTTTATCTTAAATCATCCGCAGTAAATGTCAAATAAAAAAGGGACATTTTTCGTCCCTTTAAGTTTCATTGATAACAACTTTCATTTAATTCTAAAAATTGTTTTAACTCATTGATCATTTTTTCATGGGTTAATACACAAGAAAGGCCCAAGTCAAGTAGATCGTTACTTTTGCTAAAAATATCTTTAAATTTGGGTGTGTATCGTTTTTCAATCTCTTCAGCTTTTACCCTAATCTCTTCGGTTTTCTGAGGATATTGACTTGTCATTTTTTGAACAAATTGACTAAAGAGCATTTTACCACCTCCTATTTTTATTTATTTAAAAAACGGAGTAATACTGCATTATATAAAATTTACCAATCCGCTCTAATTTCATTTTTTGCGACTTTTTCCAATTCTCTAAAAAACAACTCTAAATCTGAATCTTCAACGACAACGGAATTAACCAGCGTCAAAAGAAGCGGGCGGTGATATAAAGCGTTATTAACTTTCCTGATTTTTTCAAAATATTTATTGATATAGGTTAAAAGTAAAAGCGATTTCAAAACGATTTTTTGCTTTTCAATCGGGGAAAAATCGCCACGCCCGCGAAACGCGCTAATCTCGGCAGAGGATACGTAAATATGCTTGCCGTATCCTTCTTCAACGAACCTTGAAAGATTGAAATTAAAAGCACAGGTCGTAAAGTCCCTTGGATCGGTAAATGTCGCGGAAAAATTAAACAAAAATCCGTTTCTTGAGAGTATAGAGTATAAAACCTGCCGTTTGCTATCTTCTTTGTCGCCCTTATGCGCTTCGTCCAAAAGAACGTACCATTTGCCGCTATTGTCATAATTTCTGAAATTAACGATTTTTTCTTTCTGTTCGTCAGAAATTAAATCGGAACGATAATAAAAAACAGTAATCTCGTTTTTAGCAAATGGCAGGGCGTTTTCGTGCTTCAC
>JAGUWE010000019.1 GCA_020062525.1 Patescibacteria group bacterium
CTAAAGTGCTCAGGCCAATTTCTTTGACTTGTTCTTGGGGATTAAAATAAAAGCTAAACAAAAACGAGACAAACAAAAAAATCAAAAAAATAATTAAAAAATTTTTAACAATATTTTGCATAATGTTTACAATACCAAAAATTTAAGTCCCTCAAAACTCTTAATCTGATTTTTATATATTATACATTATTATAATAGAAAAGGGAAATCTAAGCAAGGGGGTTAGGATGTTCAAGTCCACGAACATAATTGACAAAATCGCTAAAATGCGCTATACTATACTTAACTTAAATTAAAGTTTTAGCAGTAAATTTCTACTAATTTCGCAAAACAAGTTTCTATAAATATCAGATATTTATAGAAATTAATTGAATTGTTAGTAAAATATTATCGGGGTTTTTTTTATTTTTTTATGACTAAAGTAAAAACTAAGGAGAAAAAACTTATTAAGCCCACTGAGATTCAGCCGGGCATGTTGGTTAAAATCCATCAAAAAATAAAGGAACTCAATCCCAAGGGCGAATTAAAAGAACGTATTCAGGCCTTTGAAGGACTGGTTCTGGCTCGCCGCGGCAGCGGTCTTTCGGAAACCGTGACCGTCCACAAGGATTCCTATGGCGTGGGCGTGGAAAAAATTTTTCCCTTGCGTTTACCTTCCATTACTAAAATAGAACTTGTCAAAAAATTTAAAACCAGACGGGCTAAACTTTACTTCTTAAGAGATAATCCCAAGCGACTTAAAGAGGAAAAAATCTCTTAAAAAATGCCTTTTAATAAATAACTTGTTAAGCTAAATCAAGTTAGCTTATTTTGTTGTATTTGATAACTTTTAAGTTTAAAGAGCAAAACGCAAAATGCAAAGCCATGGCGTAAGTTTAAAATTATTTAATTTTAACATTTGTCCGCCAGCTAGCGGATTGTGATTTAAGTTTTGAGATTAAACAAGCCGGGGTGGTGGAATCTGGTAGACACGCTGCCTTGAGGTGGCAGTGGGGGCAACTCTGTGCAGGTTCAAATCCTGTCCCCGGCACAACTTTTTTCTTGTTTTTAATTTTGGGCGAGTGGTGGAACTTGGTAGACACGCAGCGTTCAGGACGCTGTGGTCGCAAGACTGTGGAGGTTCAAATCCTCTCTCGCCCACGAAATTTTTATTATTTAAAAATTAATTTAATATTTTATGATTCAAACTTTACACAAAAAATCAACAACTCGCAGGTCTTATTACCGCGCCGTTCCCCCTAGGGAACAAAATTTAAAAATTATTCCTTTGGGCGGCTTGGAAGAAGTGGGCAGAAATATGACCGTTTTTGAATATGGTCAGGATATTGTAGTCATTGATATGGGCTTGCAGTTTCCGGAAGAAGATATGCCGGGCATTGATTATATTATTCCCAACACTGCCTATCTTCAGGAAAAAGCCAAAAATATCCGCGGCGTCATTATTACTCATGGCCATTATGATCACATCGGTGCTATTCCCCACATTATGCCCAAAATTGGCAATCCGCCGATTTACACCGCGGCGCTGACAGCTGCTATTATTAAAAAACGCCAAGAGGACTATCCCAATGGCACTCATTTAAATTTTAAAGTGGTCAGAAAAAAAGACCGCCTCCGTCTTGGTTGTTTTGAAGCCGAGTTCTTTCGACTTAATCACAATATCCCAGACAGCTTAGGCGTGGCTTTACATACGCCCGTTGGCACCGTTGTTTATACCGGCGACTTTAAATTTGACCACAGCCCAGTGGGCGATGAACCGGCCGATATTGCTCATCTGGCCCAGCTTGGCGCCCGCGGTGTGCTACTTTTAATGTCTGATTCCACCGACGCTGATACACCCGGTTATTCAATTTCGGAAAAAACTATTCAGGATACTTTGGATGATATTTTTAAAAATGCTGACGGCCGTATCATTGCCGCGACTTTCTCTTCTTTAATTTCGCGCCTCCAGGAATTAATTTATTTGGCTGAAAAATATCATCGTAAGGTTGTCGTTGATGGCTATAGTATGAAAACCAATGTGGAAATCGCCCGCAATTTGGGCTATCTTAAAGTTAAAAAAGAAACTTTAATCAACATTGAACGACTTCATGATTGGCCAGACAATAAAATCTTAGTGCTTTGCACCGGCGCCCAAGGCGAAGGCCGGGCCGTCTTAATGCGCATTGTTAACAAAGAACACCGCTTTATCCGCATCAAGACGGGCGATACAGTTATCTTTTCTTCCTCAGTAATTCCGGGTAATGAACGCACAGTCCAACATGTTAAAGATACTTTAAGCCGCCATGGCGCTAAAATTATTCATTATCAAATGATGGATGTCCACGCTGGCGGTCATGCTCAGGTTGAAGATCTTAAAATGATGATTAATTTAGTCCGGCCAAAATTCTTTATTCCGATCCACGGCAATTATTATATGTTAAAGCTCCATGCTGAATTAGCCCGGACAGTCGGCGTGCCGGAAAAAAACATTGTCATTCCGGATAATGGCCAAGTAGTGGAAGTAACGGCCAAAAATATCCGGCTGACCGACAAGCGAGCACCAACCAACTATATTATGGTTGACGGCTTGGGCATTGGTGATGTTGGCCAAGTAGTATTGCGCGACCGCCAGATGATGTCCAAAGACGGTATGTTTACTATTATTGTCATTATTGACGGTAAAACCGGCAAAATAATCCAAGATCCTGATATAATTTCGCGCGGCTTTATTTATATGAAAGAATCGGGCGAGCTTTTGGCCCAGACCAAACGCAAGGTCAAACAAATTATTGCCCAGAAAACTAAAGAGACCCCGATTAACTGGGCCTATATCAGAAGTACGCTACGCGATTCCATTGGCCAGTTTTTATACTCCAAAACCCAGCGCCGGCCAATGATTCTGCCGGTGGTGATTGAGGTGTAAGAATAAAATCAAAAATAAAAAATAAAAAATAAAAATGACAATTTAAAAATTAAAAGCTGGCTTAATCGCCCGCTTTTATTTTAAATTAGCCAAAAAAA
>JAGUWE010000136.1 GCA_020062525.1 Patescibacteria group bacterium
AATGAATTCCCGCCCCGCCCTCGCTTTCCGCCGCCGAATTTCGTGCCAGTGAAACTGGCGCGCCGCCTAAATTATTTTTATCTTATCAATTTTTCAAAACAAAAACAACCCGGATTTGGGCTGCTTTTGTTTTGGAGAATATGAAAATTGTCTTAGTTGAGTAATTTAGAAATTTCATACCTTGGGAAATTTCCATAATTTTTCCAAGAAAAGAATCCCGTCCGGCCTTCGGCCGGGCTCGCTCTTAAAAATAAAAATCTTTCTCTAATTTCTTTCTAATTCCATCCCAGGGGGAATTGGCCTAAACTCTTCTTTTATAGTACGAAGCCCGAGCCCCGACCTCGGGCGCCGAGCTTTCCTAGGCTTAGAGGGCGGGGCTGCCCGAAGGGAGATAGCGCACGAGCGAAGCGAGTGCCTATCTGGTTTCTGATTAAAAAGATTTGCCTTATTAATAACCAAGGGTCTTTATTCCGATAAACTAAGACTGGCAATAATTTCTTGGACCTGGCCTGCCATTTTACTGAATTCGTCAGCAGTTTCCATACCATAAGATTCATATGGGTTAGAAATCGATATGTCATAAACAAATACTTTTCCATTTCTTTCAGCAAATACTGTTTCACAACAACCCGGCGCAATTCCTTCTTCCTCTGCTTCTTTTCTTTCTTTTTCTATTTTTTTCCATTCATCGTTGGAATAAACTCTGAGCGAAAAAATCGGTTCTTTTAATTCAGGAATAACACTATAAAGAAAAGAGGTAGTATTTTTTTCTTCCTTGATTTCATATTTATCTTTCCACTCTTTGGGAATTTTCAGACTATAACCATAAATCTCATTAAAATAAGTGAGTTTATTAAATCCAGATTGTTCTATCTGCTTGGGCTCAATCGGGAGTTGAGTTTGTTTTTTCCATAAATAAAATCCTGCCCATCCAATGAAAACCCCGGCAATAATAATGATTAGAATGGTTTTTCTTAACATAGTAATTTGCCCCGTTTTTCAAGGGATTCCATCACCTATTGAGGAATCTAATAGTATTAACGATATCATTGGCGAAAAGTCTTGTTGTGTATATCGCCAGAAAGTACCAGGATTCCTTTTCAGCTGTGATTGGATTTTTAATTAGAATTGGATTAGGATACTTGATGATTATCCAAGCCGTGTCATCTCCAGGATTATCAATCGGCGTGGCAAGAGTTGTCATCCTTGCTTCTTGACCATCAATTAAAAGAGGTGTGATGATAGGATTGTCTCCGAAGTATTTTCTTAGAGTGTAATCATTGGGATTCGCATAGTCATCTATAGATTGACCGGCAATGCGTCCCGTAGCGGTTATATTAAAAAATCCATGGGGATAACTATAGGGGCTATCATGATTTCGGGGATAGTCCTTTATTAATGAGTAAGTAAGCTCTATACCATATTCCTCATTCTGATAAGTTTTCCAACTGGCGGTTTGTTCGGGTTCCACAATACTAAATGGCCTGTCGCTCGTATCTTCGGCGATAATTTTAGCTTGAACTGAAGGAGAAGGTGGACAAACGCTCGGCCCCAGGCAAGGCATCTGGTCGTAAAAAACTATTTTGATTTTATAATTTCCCGGCTGGATTTTTATGCCTATCGGATGATCTTGGGTAAAACCCATAACGCTTTCTACTGGCCAATTATAACTACCAGTAACACCCTTCGGTTGCCAATTATTATATATAATCCCGGTAGTTGGACCGTCAATTAAGGAGACAACTATAAATTTTTCATAGGTATCTCCGGTTATTTTCCATTTTATAGAATAAGATGAACCGATTTTTAAGGTCTCTCTGCCATTGGGCGAAAGGATGGTGATGGAAGGACTTGTTGGCATTGACAGAGTAGTGAATTTTACTTTCTGCCACCAGTAAACCCCACCAGCCACGACCAAAACTCCGATAATTATTAGAATTATTACAATTGAAGAAATGCCTTTTCGGTTCATAAATTTCAATTTTTATTAAACGGTTACTTTCAACCTTTATTTTTCCTCAACCAGATTTATTAAAACTTCAATTTCTTCAATCATTATAACAAATCGTCTACGGCAACTCAACAGCCAGTCTTGTACAATACAAGATGAGCCCCAAATGAGAGCTATTTCCAACGCAAAATGAGCCCGAATAGGCTCATTGCGCGATAAGGGTGTGAATCGTTAGAATGAAGTTATGACAATCATAATGAACGATTCACACATCGTTAGTATCGCACAAATTAAAGAATTTTTAAAGCTCGATAACGGTATTCGGTTTAAATCTGCTTCCAAAAAAGGGAGGAACCAGTGGTTGGAAGAAGCCTTAGTCAGATTTAGATATTTTGGACTCAGAAAAAGAGATAAAGCCGAGGTGAAAGAATATCTAAAAAGGATGACGGGCTTATCCGATGCTCAGCTGACCAGACTGATTGCCAGGAAGAAAAAGTTCGGCAAGATCTTGTTTGAATCAACCAGCAGGCATCGTTTTCCCAGAAAATACACCCCAGGAGACGTAGCTCGCTTAATCGAAACAGACAATGCCCACCAAAGATTGTCTGGTCCTGCCACCAAAGAGATATTAAGGAGAGAGTACGAAGTATTTCATAAGGAAGCATACCAAAACATCAGCAGCATTTCTTCTTCGCACATCTACAATTTCAGAGACACCAGACAGTACCAATCGCACGCCCTGACCATCAAAAAGACTAATCCCAAAAAGATTCCCATCGGCGAGAGGCGCAAGCCCGAACCGCAGGGCAGGCCAGGCTATCTAAGAATAGATTCGGTGCACCAAGGCGATTTGGAGAAGGAAAAGGGTGTTTATCACATCAATGTCGTTGATGAGATAACGCAATGGGAAATAGTCGGCTGCGTGGAAAGAATATCTGAATACTTCCTGGTTCCTCTGTTGGAGGATTTGATAGCTCAATTTCCTTTTGTCATCCTGGGGTTCCATTCAGACAATGGTTCAGAATTCATCAACAAAATAGTGGCTCAGTTATTGAACAAACTCCTTATCCAGCAAACTAAATCCCGATCCAGACACACCAATGATAATGCTTTAGCAGAAGGAAAGAATGGCAGCATTGTCAGAAAATACGTTGGCTACCGATTCATCCCGAAAAGCTACGCGCCAGACCTTAACCAATTCTACCGAGACCATCTTAACATCTACCTGAACTATCACCGGCCTTGCGGATACGCCACTATCGTTGCTGACAAGAAAGGCAAAGAAAAGAAGGTTTACAATATTTACCAGATTCCCTACGAACGCTTCAAATCATTGCCCGATGCCCAACAATATCTTAAACCAGGAATCACTTTTGAAACGCTGAATAAGCTTGCCTATCAAAAAAGCGACAACCAATGTGCTGCTTTAATGCAAAAAGCTAAAGACGAATTATTTAACAATTTTAACCGTAACAGGCTTCAATTTCCGACGTTTTACACCACCTTCATTTCGGGCTCATATGTTGATTAGAAAATACTCAGCCCAAATCCGGGTTGTTTTTATTTTGAAAAATTGATAAGATAAAAATAATTTAGGCGGCGCGCCAGTTTCACTGGCACGAAATTCGGCGGCGGAAAGCGAGGGCGGGGCGGGAATTCATT
>JAGUWE010000109.1 GCA_020062525.1 Patescibacteria group bacterium
CAAATTCAGAACAAAATTTGAAAGTCATTATTTCCTATGAGCCAGAAAATTTTCATTCTGAATTTCAAAAATCGGTCTTTTTCACCACCAAGATAGTGGCTAATGTGATTGACTTGACAATTGAGGGTCCAGATAAAATTTTGGCTGATCAGTCAACGATTTACAAAATCAAATATAAAAACAATTCAGATCAGCCAATAGAAAAATTGCAGGTAGAGCTTGTCTACCCACCGGATTTTAAATTTATTGAAGCCAGTCCCATACCTTCAAGCCCGCTAGAGGGTGAAAAACAAAATAATCTCTGGCTAGTTGAAAGTTTAGGAGGGCTCGCTTCAGGTGAAATCAATGTTAAGGGCTCTTATCCGCAAAATTTAACTCAAGATCAAGAGTTGAAAGTTCAAATTAAAATCAAAGATCTTAATAATCAATCAAAAATTTTAGCTGAAAAAAATTTTATCAGTCGTACACTGGGCAGTGCTTTAAGTTTGAATTTAATTATTAATGGAACTTCTGTTGACAATTTTGCTAATTTCAATGACTGGTTAAATTATTCAGTTGTTTATAAAAACAAAAGTGAGACCCCGTTTAAGAATGTTAAAATTAGTGGTCAAATTTTAGCTTTGGCTGGCGATACATTATTTAATTTCATTGATTGGTCACAGATTACCGATAATAATCAGGGTCAAATTTCTGATAATAAAATTACTTGGACAAGCGGTGAAATTTCAGAATTAACCTCGCTTGAGGCCGGCGAAGAAGGAGTGATTGACTTTAAAATCAAACTTAAATCTTACCCGCAGTTAGAAGAACAAATTAAGAAAATAAGTTCAACTGATTATAAAATTGTGTCTCAAACTAACTTGCAAGCTGAAAACGGTTCACAGACTTCAACGACTGGACAAGTTTTGTCACTCATTCTTAAAAGTAATCAAATAACCACCAGAATTTTAAGTAATGCGACATTCACGGCCCAGGCCCGTTATTTTAATGACGATAACATTGCGGTTGGTTCAGGACCATTGCCACCAAAAATCGGGCAGAATAGCAAATATCGCGTTTACTGGACAATTAGCGAGAGTCTTCATGCTTTAGAAAATGTTACTGTTTCAGCTAATTTACCTTCAAATATTAATTTTACTAATAAGACCAATTTGACTCAGGGAGAAATTAGTTTCGCATCTGCTGCGCGAACAATAACTTGGACAATTAAATTAATTCCAGCCAATACTGGTGAAGCTCAAGCCGATTTTGAAATTGAGGTTACGCCTCGCCAAGAAGATTTGAACAAAATAATCAGTTTACTTGGCCAGTCAACCCTAACCGCCATTGACAAACAAACCAACTCAACTATCACTTTAACCGCCAAACCTGTCACCTCTAATTTAGACGGCGATCCGATTGCTGAAGGAAAAGGACTGGTTGTTAATTAAATCCCAATATCCAAATCCCAATTTCAAGTCAAACCCCAAATCCCAATAAAAAATAGTTTTTTGGATTTTGGACTTTGGATTTATTTTGACATTTGAGTTTGGGATTTTTGATTTATTATGTTTCAGATAATCAAAAAAAGTAACAAAAGTTTTGCCCGAGTCGGAGTTGTTAAGACACCACACGGTAATGTTATGACTCCCTGCTTTATGCCTATTGCGACTAAAGGAGCGGTAAAAAATTTAACCCCCGATGATTTAAAATCTTTGGGCGCTGATTTAATTTTGGGCAATACTTATCATTTATGGCTAAGACCGGGAGTAAAGGTTATCAATAAAGTTGGCGGTTTACATAAGTTTATGAATTGGTCCGGCCCAATTTTAACTGATTCCGGCGGCTATCAGGTATTTTCTCTTGAAAATAAAATCAAAAATCAAAAATCAAAATGACAAATAAAAATTTTAAAAATAATCAGGAAAATTTCACAAGTTCAGTTAAAATTTCCGACGAGGGAGCGGAGTTTAGAGATCCTTTTGATGGCAAAAAATATTTTTTAACTCCAGAAAAAGCAATTGAGATTCAATTGAAACTTGGTTCTGACATTATGATGGTTTTAGACGAATGTCCGCCCTATCCTTGCACTCGCCAGCAGGCCGAAAAAGCGGTAGAGAGGACGACGGTGTGGGCGAGAAGATGTAAGAGATACTTTATTAAAAAATTTCCAATTTCCAATTTCCAATTTCCAATTAAATCCCAAATTCCAAATTCAAAACCTAAAATAATCAAAAGACCGTTGCTGTTTGGGATAACACAAGGGTCGGTTTATCAAGATTTGCGCGAACGTAGCGCCAGAGAAATGGTAGAAATTGGCTTTGACGGTTATGCTATTGGTGGTGTGGCAGTAGGGGAACCGCGGCAATATTTGGCTAAAGTTCTAAAATGGGCGCTCCCGCTTTTACCCGAGGACAAACCCCGTTATTTAATGGGTTTAGGCAGACCCGAAGAAATTGTTATGGCAGTGGAATTGGGTATTGATTTGTTTGACTGCGTGATTCCGACGAGGGAAGCAAGACATGGCAGGTTATACAAATTTAAAAATCAAAAATCAATCCGCCAGCTGGCGGACAAAATTACAAGGCAAAATTCAAAATTTTATGAAACTATAAATATTTTAAACTCTAAATATAGATCTGATGTTTCTTTTGTGAATGAAAGTAATCTAAGAAATTATAACCTGGCTTATCTTCATCATTTGTTTCGATTGAATGAACCTTTGGCTATGAGATTAGCAACTTTGAATAATCTTAATTTTTATTTAAGTTTAATTACAAAAATTAGTCAGATGATTAAAAAGGGTGACAAATAATATTAATGGAAGAATTTTTTAAAATTCTAATTGTGAGTATTGCCGGCTTTTTGGGTGGATTTTTAGGCGGGCAGGTGGGTGGCGGAGCTTTAATTACTTTGCCCGTTCTTTTGGCTTTGGGGCTGGCGCCGTCGGTGGCGATGGGCACCAATGTGCTTCATGGCGTTTTTGGCAATTTAGCTAGTGGCCTTAGACATTTTAGAAAGAGACGAATTGATTTTAGAAAAATTTGGCCTTATTTAATTCTGGCTTTTTTAGGCGCGGCTATTGGTGCCAAGTTGAACATTTCCTTTGATCAGATTCTTCTTAAAAAAATTATTGCCTGGTTATTGGTGACATTGGTTATTTTAACCCTTTTTAAGGATTTCTTGGATAAAAAGTTACAGGTTTTAGAAACTCATCATAAAAAAGGAATGGAAGAAATTGCCTTAGGGTTAATTTTTCTTTTTGGCATTTACGGCGGTATGTTTAGTATTGCTATTACCACCTTGATAGCTTTTTTATTTTTAATTTTCTTGGGTAAAAGTTTTATTGACAGTATGGCTCATTCGTTTGTAGTGACAACTTTCTGCCTTTTAGGCGGCTCACTTATTTATTTTAGCCAGGGCGCGGTTAATTTTTTTTATCTGGTGCCGCTGACAATTTTTACTTGTTTGGGCTCCTGGCTCGGGACTGGCTTTGCGATTAAAAGGGGGGAAAGGTGGATTCACCGGCTGTTTTTGGTAATTGTAATAATTTTAGTTTTGAAATTAATATTGAATTGGTAACCCTTCTCTAATTTTTAAAACTAAGTGTGGGGGGTAAATTTTCAATAGCCCACTCAAAAAACATCAAAGTGGGCTTTTTTCTCTTGACTTTTTTATTTCTTTATGCTATCTTTAAATTACTAATTATTTAGTTAGTTTGGGATAAACAATCTTTTCAAAGTTCGACTATTTTTAGGTCATTTGAGAAGGGGGTTTGCCAAACAAGAAAGGTCATTTAAAAATGAATTCTCAAAATGACTTTGGTAGTCGTCAAATGTACCAAGGTGATTGGACTTGCGCCGAGTGTGGGGCTAAAATCACCGAACTGCCTTTTCAGCCAGACGGTGACCGGCCGATTTATTGTCGGGATTGCCACCGGACTCGCCGACGCAGTCGCTTTAGCGATCGTGGACCAAGACGAAGATACTAAAGATAAAACTAAAAAGCCAGCTTAAATGCTGGCTTTTTAGTTTTTGTATATTAAGGTGCGTAGAAAGTGTTTAAAAATGGCAAATTTTAGATTTTCTTTCTTTGCTCATTATAGCGGATTTGAAAAATTTGTCAAGGGTACCGTACATTTGCCAAATTTTAAAATTTATTTTATAATTGCTAGTGAGGAACAAATGAACACTTGTGTTCATTTTGACCGAACGACGCAATTTCATGGATAGATTTCCCCGGGCCTCCATGCCTGGGGTTTAAATCCATTTAATCAAACTACTATGAACATTATTATCAGAGCGACTAATTTAGAACTTACGCCCGAGCTTCGCGCTTATATTGAAGAAAAATTTTCAAATCTCACTCGCTATTTTGAAAACATTTTAGAGGTTCATATTGAAATTGAAAAAACCACTCGTCATCACCAGAAAGGTAGAATTTTCCGCGCCGAAGCTAATTTAAGAGTGCCGATCAAAGGACTACTCAGAGTAGAAAAAGCAGAAAAAGACATTTACAAGGCAATAGATAAAGTAAAAGACCACTTTAAAGAAGAACTCGTAAGGTACAAAGAAAAATTAAGAGAACACTGTTCTTGACCAGACAAATAATAGTAAAAACTTATAGCAGGCCTAAAAACCTGCTTTTTTATTTACTCCTTGAATTTTTGTTTGATTTGAAATATAATTAGGAAGTAATATTCTTCAAATTGTCATCCCGCACTTGATGCGGGATCCAGAGATTAGATTGAGGTCAAGACAGTTTTCTGGATTCCTGCTCCCCGATTTCTCGAGGACAAGTTTCGCAGGAATGACAGATTGTGTATTTTATATTTCTTATGAATATCTTAACTAAAATTTTAGGCGATCCGAATCAGCGGGTGATTGATAAACTTGAGCCGTTGGTTGAAAAGATCAATTCCTGGGAATCAAAATTTGAAAAAATAAATTCCGAGGAATTAAAGGTGCAAACCAATCTTTTCCAAGAACGACTTAAAAAAGGCGAATCCTTGGATGAACTTTCGCCCGAGGCGTTTGCGGCGGTCCGTGAAGCAGCCAAAAGAACGCTTGGTCAGCGTCATTTTGATGTTCAACTCATCGGCGGCATCGTGCTTCATCGCGGTGAAATTGCGGAAATGAAAACCGGTGAAGGTAAGACCTTAACCGCGACACTGCCGGTTTATTTGAATACTTTGACTGGCAAAGGAGTTCATATAGTAACTGTTAACGATTATTTAGCTAAGCGCGATACTGTCTGGATGGGGCAAGTTTATCACGCTCTCGGTCTTAGTGTTGGTTGTATTCAGCATGAAGCCGCTTTTTTATATGACCCGACTATGGAAGGCCTTTTGAAACCAGTGAATCGCCAAGAAGCTTACTTGGCCGACATTACTTATGGCACTAATAATGAATTTGGTTTTGATTATTTGCGCGATAATATGGTGGATAATTTAGAGAGGATGGTTCAAAGGGAATTGCATTACGCCATTGTTGATGAGGTTGATAGTATTTTAATTGATGAAGCGCGCACCCCGCTTATTATTTCCGCGCCGGCCGAGGAAGAGACGGAGATGTATTATAAATTTGCCCAACTTGTCAAGCGACTGCGAGAAAACGAGGATTATAATATTGATGAAAAAATGCGCGCGGCTACTCTGACTGAAGAGGGTATTAATAAAATGGAACGTTGGCTTGGTGTTGATAACATTTATACAACTGGCGGTATTAGAATGGTTCATCATATTGAACAGGCCTTAAGAGCTATGGCGCTTTTTAAGCTTGACCGCGATTATGTTATTAAAGACGGCGAAATCATTATTGTTGATGAATTTACCGGCCGGCTGATGTTTGGCCGGCGTTACAGTGAAGGACTTCATCAAGCGATTGAAGCCAAAGAGGGGGTACAAATTCAGCGTGAATCACAAACCTTAGGCACTATTACTTTTCAGAATTATTTTCGGCTTTATGAAAAATTGGCCGGTATGACCGGCACAGCCGTAACCGAAGCCGAGGAGTTCGCCAAAATTTATAATTTAGAAGTGGTGGTGATTCCAACCAATAAACCAATGATTCGTAAAGACTTTCCTGATCGGGTTTATCGCAGTGAAGTTGGAAAATTTCAAGCTGTGATTGAAGAAATTAAAGCCCGCCACCAATTGGGCCAGCCGCTTTTAGTCGGTACCATTTCTATTGAAAAAAATGAACTTTTAAGCGAAATACTCCGCCGTGAAGGTATTCCACATAATGTTTTGAATGCCAAACAGCATGAAAAAGAAGCGCAGATTATTGCTGAGGCCGGTAAAATCGGAGCTGTGACCATTGCTACTAATATGGCTGGCCGTGGTGTGGATATAATGCTTGGCGGCATTCCGCCAAGCAATGTCAAAGTTCAAAACTCAAATGTCAAAACCGAAGAAGCTGAAGAATATAAAAAATGGGAAGAAGAGCATAATAAAGTTATTACTTTGGGAGGACTTCATATTATCGGTACAGAGCGCCACGAATCGCGGCGCATTGACAATCAATTGCGTGGCCGCAGCGGCCGTCAGGGCGATCCGGGCTCGAGCCAGTTTTATGTTTCTATGGAAGATGATTTAATGAGAATTTTCGGCGGCGAGAGAATGAAAAATCTGATGGCAACTCTTAAAGTTCCAGAGGACTTACCAATTGAAAACCGAATGGTTTCCCGTTCAATTGAATCAGCCCAGAAAAAAGTTGAAAGCCATCATTTTGATATTAGAAAACATTTAGTTGAGTATGACGATATTATCAATAAACACCGGGAGGTAATCTATAAAAAACGATGCCAAATTTTAGAAATGGCCAAAGCCCAAGAGCAGGGTGAGACTGAAGGAACACTCAAATTAGAAATTCTTAAAATGGTGGAAAAGGAAGTTGAGCAGATTGTTCTTTTTCATACTGATGAATCAAAGGGCGATTGGAATTTGAAAGAAATTTACGAAACAGTCAAAACGATTTTTCCGGTTACGGAGGAATTAGGGCTTAGAATTGAAGAAATCAGCAAAAATAAGGGCCAACTGGGCGCGGCTGAAATTAGAACAAAAATTATCAATTATTTATTTGATTTAGCGTGCCAGACCTATGAACAACTGGAAAATGAGGTTACCACTAACAGCAATGATCCGAAATTAATGCGCCTGATTGAAAAAGGGATATTACTGCGGGTAATTGATACGCTTTGGATTGAACACCTAGAGGCAATTGACCATTTGCGCACCGGCATAGGGCTGCGCGGTTATGGCCAGCGCGATCCTTTAGTTGAATATAAAAAAGAAGCTTTTCGGATATTCACTGAACTAGTGAATTTAATCCAAAAAGAAGTGGTTTACAGTATTTATAAAATTGGATTTGCCCAAAAAATCGCACCTTCTTTAATGCAAACAAGCGCCATTAATGTTTTGGCGCCGAGTAAGACCATGGAAAAAGGCGCTGACCGTTGGGCCCAGACGCCGCTTACCAAAAAGGTAGACCAGCACAGCCAAGACTCAATTCCTGTCAAAATGCGTGATGCTCAAGGCCAAAAAGTCGGCAGAAACGATCCGTGTCCGTGCGGATCGGGAAAGAAGTTTAAAAAATGCTGCGGGAGATAAAATTATGGAACAAAACAAGCCAAAAGTTGGTGTCGGCGTAATGATTCTTAAGGATGGCAAGGTTTTGCTTGGCAAGAGAAAAGGATCGCACGGAGAAGGGGAATATGCTTTCCCTGGCGGCCACCTTGAGTATATGGAATCTTTTGAGGATTGTGCGAGAAGGGAGGTTAATGAAGAATGCGGCATTGAAATTAAAAATATCCGATTCCAGTTTTTAGCCAACATAACGAAATACGCCCCCAAACACTATGCGCACATCGGATTATTAGTAGATTAGAAAAATGGCGATCCTAAAGTGCTGGAATGGGGATTGAGCAGGAAAATATAATTTCAATTCGTTTGGGAGCAATTTTTCACGAAGATGCGCCAAAATATAATAAAACTTGGATTGTTCATCCGGTTTTGGTAGAAGTGGCAACGGATAAAATCAAACTTGATTGGGAGGCGCAGAACTATCAGTGGGTTACTCTTAAGGAAGTAAAAAATTTCAATTTATTACCAGGATTTGATAGGGTTTTAGAATTTCTGTTTAATAAAAATCTCCCTTAATCCCTCTTTTTAAAAGAGGGAAACGAAAATCTCCCTTTTTAAAAGGGAGATGAAAGAGGGATTTTAAAAGTGTTGTGGGAAATAAAAATCCACCCCCAACCC
>JAGUWE010000082.1 GCA_020062525.1 Patescibacteria group bacterium
TTACCACTTCCAGCGACCCGGCTTTTGGTTATCTTGGACCCAAGACCAGGTCCAAGATTAACGAGTTGATTAAAAAAGGCCAAAAACCTTGAAGGTTTTTAATAAATACAGGGAACTGTTTTTTGTAAAAGTAAAAAGTTAAGCAACAAATTTTGCTTTTTTCTTTTTTTGTGTTAGAATAAATCCTATTAACGCTACACTCACCACATTTGTCCGCCGCTCGGCCACTTAGCTCAGCTGGTTAGAGCGCTACACTCACATTGTAGAGGCCGCTGGTTCAAGTCCAGCAGTGGCCACCGACAACCGGACAGTTAAAGAAGAAGGTGCAACTTTAATTATTTTATGACCCCAACTCAATATCATAAGGACAAATTAAAATTTTTCAAATCAGCGGCTATTTTTGTTTTTGAAATCATTAAGGCCTTTGTAATTTCTTTGGCTATTATTTTACCAATTCGTTATTTTTTAATTCAGCCCTTTTATGTTCAAGGCGCTTCAATGGAGCCAACTTTCCAGAGCCATGATTATTTAATTATTAATGAATTTGAATATCGTTTTCATATTAAAGAACCGGCTAGAGGAGATGTGGTGGTTTTTCGCTCCCCTTATAATCAAAAAGAATATTTTATTAAAAGAATTATCGGCTTACCTGGTGAAAAAGTAGAAATTAAAGAAGGACAAATTTACATTAATAACCAAGAACAATCTCAGGGCTTTATTTTAAAAGAAGATTATTTAGCCGGTGTGAGAACTTTTGCTGAGGATAAACAATATAAAGAAATTCAATTGAGTGATGAAGAGTATTTTGTTTTAGGTGATAATCGTAATTATAGTCTTGATTCTCGGACTTTTGGCGCCGTACCAGACAAAAGCATAATTGGCCGAGCCTGGATTCGCGGCTGGCCATTTTCAAAAATGATTATTTTTGGTAAAATTAACTATAATGAGACTGTTGAATAATGATATTGTTTTGTTAGCTAGGGGCAGGATTAGTTTTTAAAACCATCACGAGCCCCGGCTAAGGAATATTGATTAAGATAAAAGCTAAGAAGATTATTCAACGCTCTCATAACAACTAACAACTTACAATTATTATATGGGAAGGCGCCCAAAAAAAGAAAAAAAGATAACCAAAATTCCTAAAGAAAAAATTCAATCTTACCAATTACTGAGGGGTATGAAAGATATTTTACCCAGTGAGCAGAAATATTGGTCTTGGATTAAAAATTTAGGTGAAAAATTTGCCCAAGAATATGGTTTTAAAAAAATTGATCTCCCGCTTTTAGAGGAGCTTGGTCTCTTTGTTCGTTCAATCGGCAAAGAAACCGACATTGTCCAAAAAGAACTTTTCTCTTTTATTGATCAAGGAGGAGAAAAGGTTTGTATTCGTCCCGAATTTACAGCCGGGATTGCCCGAGCTTATATTGAACATGGCATGTTTAATTTGTCTCAACCAGTCAAACTTTATACTGCCGGAGCTCTTTTTCGTCATGAAAGACCCCAAAGTGGCAGACATCGTCAATTTCATCAATTAAACTTTGAGGTCTTAGGCGAAGCCCAGCCAGTGATTGACGCCCAGTTAATTTTATTAGTTTATTCTTTTTTTAAAGAGCTCGGCATTGAGACAAAAATTGAAATCAACAGTCTGGGTTGTTTAGATTGTCGCGAGAATTACCAAGGAGCCCTGATCTCCCATTTGCGATCAAAGAAAAAGCAACTTTGTGAAAATTGTAAAAAAAGATTAACTCGCAATCCACTGAGAATTTTTGATTGTAAAGAATTAAAATGTCAATCAGTGAAAGAAAATTCCCCTCAAATTGTTGACTGGCTCTGCGAAGAATGTAAAGCGCACTTTATGAGGGTCTTAGAATATTTAGATGAGTTAGAAGTCCTTTATGAGCCCAATTCTTATTTGGTGAGGGGCTTAGATTATTACACCCGGACAGTCTTTGAGGTTTTTGCTAAAAATAGCATCGGTAAATCTTCTCAGGACGCTTTAGCTGCTGGAGGACGTTATGATAATTTAATTGAAATTTTAGGGGGTAGACCCACACCAGCAATAGGTCTAGCTCTTGGGATAGAAAGAACCATTCTAAAAATTAAAGAAACTAACATTGAAGTGCCAGAGACACCACTACCTAAAATTTTTTTAGCCCAATTGGGTGAAAAAGCTAGAATCAAAGCCCTCTTATTATTTGAGATTTTACGGCGAGAAGGTATAACAGTAGCTGAAAATTTTTCCAAGGGGAGCTTACGAGTTCAATTAGACATTGCCAATAAATTGGGGGTTAAATTGACTTTGATTTTAGGCCAAAAAGAAGTTAGTGATGGGACAATTTTAATCAGAGATATGGAAAGTGGCATTCAAGAAGAGATTGCCTGCAATAAAGTAATTAAAGAAATTAAGAAAAAACTTTATTCTTAATAATATTTATGTCAGCTCTAAATCAAACTCAACCAAACAAA
>JAGUWE010000056.1 GCA_020062525.1 Patescibacteria group bacterium
CAAAATTAGCCAGGAAATAGTAAAAAAAATCAAAGAAGCGGTGAAATAAAAAAGTAGGGTTTAACTAACATTTGATATCGGTTTTTAATTAAATTTGTTTTAATATTTCGAGATATTCCCCTGATGCGATATTTAAAATTCGCAAATTATTTCTAATCACAAAAACAGGAATTTCATTCTCTTTCGGCACAACTACGGGACGTTTTAAATCGGGGCGAGAATAAATTAAATGATCGCCCTTTTGGCGACTAAGTTTGCAACCAATATAAAAAAGAAATTTTTCAAATTTCTTCCACGATATCGGCGCAATATGAGACATAGCAAATAAAAATTAAACCATTGCTGGAATTTTTATCTCTTCTAATTTTTGAGAAACAACGAGGGGCGGTGTCCATTGCTTTTTAACTTTCTGCCAGCCTAAATTTTTTAATACTTCGTCAAGAGTTCCTTTTTTAATAACTTCTTCAAAAAAAATATTTACAATCTCCGCAAATCGCCCTTGAACACTCTCATATGTTTTAGCAGATGTGGATAAATCCAAAACCGGCGTATAAGCGATAAAATATTTACCTTCTTTAAAAATAGACACTGGTAATTTGAATGATAAATTCATCATATGCTTTAATCCTATAAAACTCAATTTAAAAGTCAATATACAGAAAAGAAAATCCCAAAATTAGCCAGGAAATAGTGAAAAAAATCAAAGAATCGGCAAAATAATCGACTTACGATGTCGATTCTCAAACAAAATCTTTTATTTGATTTAATGAATCTTCTGACCACTCTTGTAAAAATAACTCATACTCTTTATTGCTATCAAATTGACCTAAAATTATTTCCGTTCCGGATATAATCAAATCTTTGTGATTATTGTCTAAATACGTTTTCAAACTTGACCATGGATACCCAAGCAACTCTTTTCTTTTAGCGGGCCAATCTCTTAATTTATGGGCTCTCCAATCTTTTCCGCTAAGTATATCTAGCGGATTAAGATGTATGTAGAGCGAGAGATGAAGTAAATAATTATTTGTATCAATATGTTTAGAATTAAAGCGGCTTTCAAAAAGAGGGCCCCGTCTATTGTTTTTTATATTCACGTATTTTGAAATAGAGATATTGGATTTACGGATAAAATTTGAGATTCCGCCTTCTTTTAATTCTTTTAATAAAAGATGGTAGTGGTCGGGCATTATGCAATAACACAAAACATCAACAAGTTTTTCCCCTTGCCTTACAATTTCTAGAGTGTCATTGATTGTTGCGTTTTTATTGTTTTTTAAAAATAAAAATGCCTCGCTTGATTTTGTCGAATTGGCAATTAAAAATGCCTGAGCAAGTCTTTCCGCGCTTCTATTATCTTGAAATTCGGGAACATTAAGTATTGTTCGGCTATAAATATGATAATATTCTTCCGGAACAAACGGCGTTTTTCTCATTAACTCTATAATAATCGACTTACGATGTCGATTCAAGTGCTGAATTTGAACAAGTCCTTTCCTAGAAACATGAGGGTTGCAAATAAACCGAGGGCAATCAGCTGGGAAATCGTATCAGCAATCATAAAATTCCTCACAAAAAAACCGGAAAGCGAATAAACAGAATCAGAAGAATTAAAGGCGTTTCTCATTACGCTAAAAACATATATATATCTGGATGCCAGAAAAATTAAAAATGACAAAAGAACCGCCTCAATAAAAACAGGCCTTGCCAACTGTCTAAAAAACCAGATGGCATAAACTTTCCTCATTATTTTCTTTTTTACCATATCATTTATTTTATTATCAGACATGTTTCTCCGTCAAGTATTTTTCTTAAGACCTTTTTTGCCCTGAATAATCTCATTTTTATAGTGGTAACTGAAACCTTCTCCTCTTTGGCAATGCTTTTTTGCGATTTGTCTTCCAAATAATATTTCTTTAGCACGTCCTGAAGATGCAAGGGCATCTTTGAGAGATTTCTGGAAACAAGAATTTGGATATCAGCTTCTGTTTCAATATCTCTTCCTAGTGCGGCAAACCCTTCGTAAAAACTCTGGTCA
>JAGUWE010000011.1 GCA_020062525.1 Patescibacteria group bacterium
ATTGTCTCCCTTTGGGAGATCCCCCGTAGGGGGAGAAATTGGAAATTAAATAAGTTATGTCTTTTCGTAAATTTATTATTTTAATGTTAATTAGCACTTTTTTATCTATTTTGAGTTGGTTGGCTTTAGTTTTTTTGACAGCGCCGACGGTTAATCCCTGGCAAATGATTTTGTTTTACCCAAGTTTGTTTTTAAGTTTAGTCGGTCTTATTTTTTTGGTCAATTTGGCCCTGAGAATTAGATTTAGTCAGGAGACTTTTTATTTTAACTATATTCAAATAACTTTCCGCCAAGCAATTTTATTTTCGGTTTTATTAGTAAGTTGCCTTTTTTTACAAGAACGTCGGCTTTTGACCTGGTGGAATGTTTTGTTTCTCATCGGCGCTATCGCCCTTTTAGAACTTTTTGCTTTAAGTCGAAGAAAGAAGATTTAAAGTATTTTTATGCAACAAAAACTTAAAAATACAGTTTTAACTTTTATGGCAAAGAAATTTTATCTTCTTTTATTATTGATTATATTTTTATTTCCTAATTTATCTTTAGCTCAAGTTCAAGCCACTTTTTCTTATCAAAAAAGTCGCGTGGAGATTTGGATCAATCAAGACTCTACCATTGAAGTTGTGGAAGAAGATTTGATAGTTTTAAATGGTTTTTTAGAGAGATTAAATCATAAGTTTCTTAATAAAAAAATTGATTATCTTACTCGCTTAGAGGTCTTAGATGCCCAGGGGAGACCTTTAGAGAAGAAGGATTATACTTTTACTAATTCTAAGGCCAAAGAAAAAGTTTCAATTGATTGGCTGATACCAAAGCGGACCTATGTCAATGAAGCAGTAAAATATACTTTAAAATATAAAGTTTATGGTGCGCTTTCTCTTTTAGCAGATCGCGATGAATTGGTGTGGAGTTTATTACCGGCTGGAAGTGGGTTGAGTCAAGTAGAAGCCATTGTTCATTTGCCAAACCATAGCGCAATTAAAAATGAAGATTTAAAAATTGACCTTGAGACCAATGCGATTACTGTGTCTAAAGATATTTATCGGACTGATAAATCCGTTTATGATATTATTAAGGCCAGCGAGTTTATTCGCCCAGTTGCTTCTTATTATTTAGCTGATAATTCAGTTTATTTTATCGGCCAGAATTTAAAAAAAGATTCCTTTTTTAATATTAAAGTCAGTTGGCCCAAAAACCTAGTGATGAAGCCCAAGGTTTCTTATGGTCAAGCTCTTAATTGGTTGATTGGCGGGGGTATACTAATTATTTTTATAGGTTATCTTGTTTATTACCGTTGCTTTGGCAGGAAAAAACTACAAAAAGCTAAAGAAGAAGAGGAAAAGTAAAAACTGATAATTGAAAATTATAATTTGGCCCTGATAAAAAAAGTTTAGCCCTTCGTTTTATTTATCAAGCAGAAAATCGCACTCTTAAAGCCGAAGAAGTGGAAGCCGTTCAAAATAAGATAATCAAAATGTTGGAAGAGAGGTTTAGAGCAGAGGTAAGAGTGAAGTAAAATTTCTAATAATTATAATGTATAATTTTATGATCTACACTATTCGTGACCTTTTTTTCGTCGTTTTATCGTTTTGTATTTTGCTTTTGACTTTTTTCACTTGTTGGATTTTGTTTTATGTGGTTTCAATGTTCCGGAAAGCTAATGAACTTTTTTCTGGTTTTAAGCGCAAGATGGATGCCGTTGATGAAATTCTTAAGACCATCAAAGACAAAATTGAACATTCTGCCTCCTCTATTTTATTATTAGTTAAAGCCGTGGAAGAACTTTTAGTTTTTTTAAGCGAAAGAAAGGGTAAAAGAAAAAGAAAATCTTAGACAGCTCAAAATATAATTATGAATCGATTTATTGCCCACATAGATAAAAACCGCCGGCAGAAATTGCCCAAGAAAATGGGAATAATAAATAATATGGTATAATGTAAAAAACGGGCTAAACCATATTAACATAAAATATGAAATATTTAGACAAAGATCTACAAATTAGAATAGAAAGAAAATTAAAAGAGTTAAATAAACTAAGGCCCTTGCCGCCTTCAGCAGTAAAAAAATTGCAGGAACAATTCCAGATAGAAATGACCTATAACTC
Source organism: Patescibacteria group bacterium (assembly GCA_020062525.1). Lineage (GTDB taxonomy): Bacteria > Patescibacteriota > Patescibacteriia > JAACEG01 > JAGUWE01 > JAGUWE01. Next base: position 2,102 of record JAGUWE010000011.1, read on the forward strand.
AAATGCCATTGAAGGCAATAGTTTGACACTCAAAGAAACCTTCCTGGTCATAAATGAAGGAATAACCATTAAAGGAAAACCGTTGAAGGATCATTTAGAAGCCAAAAATCATCAAGTGGCATTAGAATATTTGTATGATTTTATTAAAAAAGGAGGACAGCAGACAATTTCCGAGCAATTACTTCGTTCTTTGCATCAATTAGTTGTTCAGGACACAGATAAAGAATGGGCGGGAAAATACAGAAACAGCAATGTGATTATTGCCGGAGCAGACCATATTCCCCCTGATGCCCTTGAAGTACCTCACGAGATGAGAAGACTAATTACTTGGCTGAGGCAAAATAAAGACAAACTGCATATCATTGAACTGGCCGCAATTCTTCACCATAAACTAGTTTACACCCACCCCTTTTTTGACGGCAATGGCAGGACAGCTAGGTTGGCAATGAATCTCTTGCTCATGCAGGCTGGTTATCCTCTCGTAATAATCTTGAAAAATGATAGAAAAAAATATTACCGGGTTTTAAGCCAAGGAGACAAAGGAAATCTAACTCCACTTGTCCGTTTTGTCGCTCAAGCAGTCAACCGATCGCTGGATATTTATCTAAAAATACTAACGCCAGTTTCCCAAAAGAGAGAAAAATATTTTCCTTTGTCAGAGATAAGCAAAAAAACGCCGTATTCTGCTAAATACCTTAATTTATTAGCAAGATATGGGCACCTAGAAGCTCATAAAGAAGGAAGAATTTGGTTAACAACCAAAGAGGCCATAGAAAGGTATATTCAAAATAGAAAAAGAAAAAGAAAAAAAGTATAATAAAGCCATATGCCGAAGTTTCAACTAATAAAAGCTCTTTTGTCTCTCATATCTCCAAATAACAAATGCTCTTACCTTTTAAGAAAGTTAAATATCCGCATTGTTTATTTAAACACACAAAAAAACAAGATTAAAAAAGAAAAAGCCCCCGATAGAGACAGAACTCTATAAGGGTCTTTTTCATGGTGAATACTTAAAATATAGCAAAACCACAAATAATGTCAAGAGAATTATCCACAAGCGAAAATTAGTAAATATGAATCTAAAAAACTTTAAATTAGTAAAAGGCTGTAACGGTATTTATTCTCTGAAACGAGTAAAAATATTTGATTTGCAAAAA
>JAGUWE010000079.1 GCA_020062525.1 Patescibacteria group bacterium
AATAAAAGTTTTTTATTCTTTAATTTCTCTTTGGGAGAAATTTTTTTGTTTTCAAAGAATACCCCATTGTAGCACGGTTTGAAAAAAAGTCAAGGGGATTCTCCCTTTATTAAAGGCCCGCTTCGACTTAGCGAGATGAGGGAATTAAGGGAAATTTTTCCCCTCTTTAAAAAAGTGGTTAGGGGAGATTTTTAAAAATCCCTCTTTAATCTCCCTTTTTAAAAGGGAGAAAATTTATTCCGAGCTGAAAATAAAAATCTCCCGCAGGACGTGTTGATCCGGACGGCTGTAGATGAGAGAACCGCGGACAGTAGTTTGAACTAAATCCGATGGCCAAAATGAAGGTAAAAACAATTCAGTTTTAAAACCCTGCCTTTTAATCTCATCTAAAATTGGAAGCTGAAAGAGATTATTTTTAATTTTTAAAATCGGCAAAATAATGACAATTTTAGCTCGGGGTTTTAAAACTTTTTTAAATTCCTGAAAGGACTTAAGATATAATTCGCTTAATTCGGCGATAACTTTTCTTGCTTCTTCTTCGCTTTTTAAAATTTTAGCTGGTCCCAGATAAGGCTCGGTTGCAATAGCCGAAATGGAATTTGGTTCTATTTTTTGTGAAAGATAACTAACATCTGATTTAAATAATCGATACTTCACTTGATTTATCCGCGAGATTGCCACGCCCCGCCTGCGGCGGGGCTCGCAATGACATAAGAGATGATAATTTCGCCTAAGCCATTCTAAATTTTTTCTGGTGTCAGCAATGGCTTTTTGGCTAATATCAGCGCCAATTAAATTTTGATAACCCAGCATCGTGGCTTCAGATAAAATAGTGCCCGAACCGCAAAAAGGATCTAAAAATGCATCTGACTTTTTAATCCCGGCTAAATTAACCATAATTTTAGCTAACTTTGGCGGCAACATGCCAGAAAGTCTGTCCCGGGCCGGGCGGCCATAATCGCGAAAACTATAATCGGCAAATTCCTGAACAGCTAAAGTTTTGCCTAAATAAATTTTATTTTTGGTTTGGATAAAAATAATCTCGGCTCCCTGTTCTAAAAGCCGATTTTTCTTAACTATTACTGACGAAAGCTGCGGCTCTTTTGAAGTTACCCAACGCGAAGCAAAATTTCTCTCTTTTAATTCTTTTTTAAGAGCTATGGCTAATTTCTGGATTTGTTTGACTGGTTTAGCATTATTGAGAAAACCATAAGGACTAAAACCAAAATAAATTTTTTTCTTGTCATTAAAAGAAAAACGAGCGATTATTTCTTTGGCATTGAGACATCCTAAATCATCAAGCGGCTTTAAAATTTCACCAACCTTAACCGTACCGCCCAGCTCGCTTAATATTACCGTAGGATTTAGCTCTTTTTTTGACTCAACTATTAGCACGCCGTTAGCCAATTCTGTTCCTCCAAAATCAGCAGCATTAACAAATTTGCCGACAATTTCGGCTATTGACAAATTTTTATTTTGTCCTAAAATAAAGAAGTATTTGAACATAGACCAATATCTTGATTTTTTAATAGATTTGTGTTAAAGTAATTTTAACCTAAAAATTTAATTAAGAAAAGAAGCTTTTTTTATTTATGACACAAAATTACGAATTACTTTACATTATTCCCAACAGATATTCTGAAATGGAAATTAAATCAATCACTGAAAAAATTGATAAGTGGCTTGTGCAAAAGGGCTGCCAAGTTTTAAAAAACGAAAATTTGGGTGAAAAAAGATTGGCTTATCCAATCAAGCAAGTCCGCAATGGTCATTATATTCTAAGAGAATTCGCCGCTGAAAAAGAAATTATTCATGAAATTAATCAATTTCTAATCTTAACCGAGGGGGTGCTACGTCATCTCATTATTAAAATTGAACCAGTTAAGATAGCTAAGGTTAAAAAAATAAGGGCAAAAAGGGTGGTAAAAGAAATTCCTCCTCAAAAAGAAGAAAAACCAACTCAAGAAGAACGGCCCGAAAAGAAAACCAAAATCAGTCTAGAGAATTTAGATCAAAAACTAGATGAGATCTTGCAAGAAAAAATAATATAAATAATGCTAATAACACGAATTAAATACGAATGACGCGAATAAATAATTTAAATTAATAAAATTATGAATTTAAACAAAGCAATGATTATTGGCAATTTAACTCGTGATCCAGAAATGAGAACAACTACCTCTGGGCAAACTGTTGTCAACTTTGGTGTCGCCACTAATCGCATTTGGACCAATCAAGCTGGGCAACGTCAAGAAGAGGTTGAATACCACAATATAGTAGCGTGGGGAAAATTAGCAGAAATCTGTCGTCAATTTTTAACCAAGGGCCGTAAGGTCTATATTGAGGGGAGGTTGCGAACTCGCGATTGGGTCGGTCAAGATGGAGCAAAAAGAAACCGCACTGAAATTATTGCCGAAAATATGATTATGTTGGATCGAGCTCAGCAAGCTACACCTCTTACCGAACAGGCCACTTCTCAACCAACCCAACCACCAGTTAAGGAAGAACCGTCATCCTTTGAGCCCGGGTCCGGGGAAGAGATTAATGTGGAAACAATACCGTTTTAAACTAAATTAGAAATTATTTAGAATTTAGATATTAGAATTTAGAATTTATTTTATTTATGCCTAAAAAAAATCTTTTAACTAAACAAAGAAAACGTTGCTATTTTTGCATCAACCCTCAACAGTCAATTAACTATAAAGATTCTCAACTACTGCGAAGATTTCTTTCTTCTTATGCTAAAATTAGACCGCGCCGCAAAAGCGGTACTTGTGCTAAACATCAAAGAAAATTGGCCGAAGCCATTAAACGCGGCCGAATTATGGCGCTTCTGCCTTTTATAAAAAGATAACTGTTGACTAACGATACGTTAGATAATATAATTCTAACGTATATAAAATTACGAAATTAAAGTTAAAATCTCCCCCTTTATAAAAGGGGGACTAAGGGGGATTTTTAAATCCACCCTCACCCTCCTTTTTCAAAGGAGGGCGAAATGAAACTATGATTTCTTCGCTTAACGACATCAAACAGAGATTATGTTTAAAAATAAATAATGAGCCCTATCAAGTGATAGAGGCTCATTTTATGCGTTGCCAGCAAAGAAAACCTGTCATGCAAACCAAACTCAAAAATCTAATTTCTGGAAAAATTTTAGAAAATAATTTCAAACCAGGAGATAGGGTTGAAGAAGCCGACTTAGAAAAACGCAAGGCCAATTTTCTTTATCAAGACGCTCAAGGTTATTTTTTTATGGATAACGGAACTTTTGAACAGTTTAATTTCAGTGCCGAGCAACTCGGTGAACGGGCTAAATTTTTAAAAGAAGGCATAGAAGTTGTAGTTTTGTATTTTAATAACCAGCCGGTTAGCATAGAGCTGCCTAAAAAAATTGATTATAAAGTTATTTCTTCTCCTCCGGCTGTCCGCGGCGACACTGCCCAAGGCAGCGC
>JAGUWE010000015.1 GCA_020062525.1 Patescibacteria group bacterium
AAAAATTCTCTTCTGTTCCGGTAATTAACGCTGGCGATGGCCCCGGCCAACATCCAACTCAAGCTCTTCTTGATCTTTATACAATTAAAAAAAACCTAGGGTCACTTAAAGGACTTTCCATCGCTATGGTTGGAGATCTAATTAATGGCCGAACGGTACGCTCACTTTCTTATCTTTTAGCCAAGCATTATCCACAAAACACAATCTATTTCGTCTCCCCAGTTCATACCCGAACAAAAGAAGATATCAAAGAATATTTAGACGCTAATAAGGTAAAATGGATTGAAAAAGATAATCTTGAAGAAGTATTGCCGGAGCTTGATGTAATTTATCAAACAAGAGTACAAAAAGAACGTTTTATTGATAACCCTGCTTTGTATGAAAGGGTAGTAAAAGAGAGTGAAAAACTCATTATCGATCAAGAAAAATTAGAATCGTTGAAAGCAAATGCTATTATTATGCACCCGCTTCCTCGTTTAACAGAAATCAGTTATGAGGTTGACAAAGACCACAGAGCTTCCTATTTTCAACAGGCCAAGAACGGCTTATATATCCGTATGGCGCTACTTAAAATGATACTTATTGGTTACTGAGACCGAAAGGAGGTCAAAATGACACAAACACAACTAAAATTAGTTTAATAAATAATCAAGGAGAGGACTTGTCCTCTCCTTGATTTTATTTCCCCAAAAAACCCTTAACTTCTCTTTCGATTTCTTGATAATTCTTTAACCATTTAATTCGTTTATCTTTACGAAACCAAGTCATCTGCCGGCGGGCATAATTTTTAATATCTTGATATAATTTCTCTTTCGTCTCTTGTTCGGTAATTTTTCCCTGAAGAAAACGAGCAATCCAGCGATATTCCAGACCGAAATTATCCAGCCGCTGCCAACTAATCTTATCCTGATAATGCAAATTACAAACCTCTTTAATCATACCTTGTTTAAATCTTTTATCTAACCTCTTTTTAATTCTCTTGTGTAATTCTTCTTTAGGAATATCAATCCCGATCTGCAAATATTTTTGATTTTTGATTCTTGATTTTTGATTTAATGATGGCACTTTCCCGAGCACCTTAGCAACCTCAATTGCCCTGATTAGGCGAACTTTGTTATATTTATCAATTGTTTTAGCCCTATCTGGATCCAACTTTTGAAGCATTAAAAATATTTTTTCAACTGGGAGCTTGGCTAATCTTTTTCTAAGTTTAAGGTTGGGTTTAACTTTGGGAAATTTAATATTATCAACAATTGCTTTAATCCAAAAACCAGTCCCGCCGCAAATAATTGGGACTTTGCCGCGCCCCAAAATTTCAGGAATAATTTTATCAACCGCTTTTTTGAATTTGGCGACATTATAATCGGTTTTAGGGCTAACAATATCGATCAGGTAATGGATAATGCCCTCCGAAATAAATACACTTGTCTTTGCGAGGGAGCGTAGCGACCGTGGCAATCTCAGGTTCTTTGCGCAAAACTCGGGATTGCTTCGCTTCGCTCGCAATGACAACTTTTTCAGTTTTCCTGCGATTTTTCCAGTCCCGATATCCATTCCGCGATAAACTTGGCGACTGTCAGCTGAAATAATTTCAGCGCCATTAAACCCTTCGATTTTACTCAGGGCAAGTTTTTTGGCCAATTTTACTGCCAAATCAGATTTGCCCGAAGCCGTTGGACCAAGAATAACAACAATTTTGACTAATTTCTTCTGTGGATATTTAGCTCTTGACATAAATTTTATCACTGTTATAATTTATTTCATAACACTCACTTCTCTCGGGTGGCGTGTAAAGTCAAAGAGGATGATAAGGGTGGGTCTTTCAAATTCGGGGACACAATCACACCCCACTCTACAGAAGGGTAGAAGTCCCGAAGAGAGGTTTCTTCATCCTCTTCGTACTTTTCGGGCCACGCCACCCAACCAAGTTATTTTCTCTCCTAAAAAGGAGGTGATGCTTATAAATAGTTCTTTAGTTCTTTCAAACAAACAACTAATCCTTTCCCCCCAGAAGGACTACGGCGGCGCCACTTGCAAAATTCCCCCAACAAAACTCTATTCCCCCCAAGTGGCGCCTTTTTTATTATCCCTTGTTTAACTATTTCCTCCAAAATTCGCCATCTTCTTTTTTTCTCTTGGGGAAAAACACTGTCTTTCAATTTGGCCGCAGCTGTGCCATAACGAGGCGAATATTTAGCAATATAGGCCTTGCTAAATCCTATCTCTTTGAATAATTTGACCGTATTTTCAAATTGCGCCTTTGTTTCCCCCGGAAAACCAACAATCACATCGGTGGAAATTAAAACATTGGGAATCTTTTGACGAATTTTTTTTATTAAATTCTTGTAATATTTAACTGTATAACCACGATTCATTTTTCTAAGTATTTCATCATCCCCACTTTGGATTGGCAAA
>JAGUWE010000047.1 GCA_020062525.1 Patescibacteria group bacterium
AAGTTCAGCATGACAATTTTAAGTTCAGCATGACAATCCGGACTCTTAACGCAGAGCGGGGAATGACAATGTCTTAATTTTTCTTGATAACCGTATTTATCAATTCCTTGATTTCAGCTATCTTAATAATTCTAAAAACAATTATCAATATCAAATAAAAAATAGTTGAAAATCCACAGGCTAAAAGCCAGTTAACTTTTTTAAACATCACAATCATAAAAAACATTAGCACGGCCGATAAAAATATTAAAGCTGTTTTTCTGCCCAAAAGTTTTTTATCAATTTTAATTAACTTATTGGCCTGATAAAGACCTAAAATAAACCAAAGGGCTTGACTTATAAGACCCGAGATAGCTGCACCAACGTAACTGAAGCGAGGAATTAAAATTATATTTAAGATAATGTTTACTGCCATTGCTATCCCAACATTAAAAGTGTTGGCTTTTTGCCTATCGCAAGCATTAAGCAGTGAGCCAATGGGATAATTAAGAAAAATAAAAATAATAGCCATAATCAAAATTTGGAGTGGTAAAATCGCCTCAAGATATCTTTCACTATAAAGTGTCTTGATTAATTCTGGCGCTAAAGCAATAGTGCCAAGGGTAATTGGCAGGGCTATAAACGAAAGATATAAAAATGATTTTTCAAACGATTTTTTAAGATTTTCTGGCGAGCTAAGATAGAAACTACTCATTGCCGGAAAAAGGGCTGCTCCTAAAGCAGCGGGAATAAATTGCAAAGAATAAGTTAATTTATAAGCAATACTATAAATACCAACTGCCACATCGCCTATTAATTTAGAAAGGAAAATTGTATCAGTATAATAAAAAACTCTGTTGAAAATTCCTGCTAAAGCAAAGGGTAGGGCTAGAGCAAAAAGTAATTTTAAAATTGACTTGTCAAGATTTGGTCTAAATTTCACCTTAAAATTTTTCTTAACCTGCCAAAAGGAATAAATAAATTTAAATAAACTGGCCAAAATATAAATTACAATTAAGACGGGTAAGGGTAAACCTAAAAATAAAGCTAATGTGCCTAAAGAAATAATGATTAATTGACCGTAGATTGTACTTAAGGCCTCAAATTTGAGATTTTGAATGCCACGCAAGGCGCCATAAAAAGTTAAAGAAAAAGAATCTAAAATCATCACTAACCCTGTAAGGTAAACTAAAATTTTAGTGAGACCGGGGTAATTTAAAATATTAATTAACAAAACTACTGTCAAATAAGTTAGCGCCGCTGTGATTAACTTGAAAGCTATGATATTATTCAAATAATTTTCTGCCTTATCTTTAAATTTAGCTATCTCGCGAGTGAGAACTTGACTTAAATTAAGATCAACCGCGATGCTAAAAAGAGTAGCAAAAGAAAAAGCAAAGACATATTTACCCAAATCTTCTACCCCCAAAAAACGAGCTAGGATAATAAAAAAAATAAAAGACAAAAAATTTTGCCCAATATAAGAAAAGACCAGATAGCCAGTATTTTTGGTAATAACACCTTCTTGAGTATTAGCCATAGTTTTTTAAATTATACGATATAATTTTTTTTAAGACAAATTCAAAACGCCCGCTAAAACGGGCATTTTAAATTTATCACAATTTTTAAAACTATTAAAAACTATCTTTTTTGCCACTGGGAACAGAAAATTCCCCCGACTCCCAACTTAAGACACCTTCGGTTTCTTACGTCGCTTTGCTCCTATTTTTCCACTAACGGGGGAATTTTACGCGGTGTCAAAAACTAACGTTTTTGCCACTGCGGGGCTCTTCGGGCTCGTTTTAGGCCGGGTTTCTTTCTTTCTTTAATTCTGGCATCGCGGGTCAAAAAGCCGAGACTTTTTAATGGTTGACGGAAAGAAAAATCAATTTTAAGCAAAGCGCGGGCAATAGCCAATCGCATTGCCTCGGCCTGACCGTGTTTGCCACCGCCAATAATCTTGGACTGAATATCATACTTTTCGCTTTCTCCAACTGCTTTAAACGGCGCCAAAATAATCTGCTGAAATTCAAAATAAGGGAAAAACTCTTTAAATGTTTTGTTATTAATTTTTATTTCCCCATTGCCCCGGGTAAGCCTAACCTGAGCAATGGCTGATTTTCTTCTGCCAACTGCAAAGACAGTGCCTTTCGGCTCCTCTTTTTTGGTTTTGACTTTTTCGGTCTTGATAACTTTTTTGGTCATAACTAATTTTCAATCTTAAGATGTTTTAAAAGCTTGGGTCTTAATTTATTTTTCGGCAACATTTTGGAAACGGCCTGCTTAAAAATTTGGGCTGGATTTTTGGCAAAAATTTCTTCAAACTTTTTTGTCTTTAAACCGCCAGGATAGCCGGAATAATGATAATATTTTTTTTGTTTGGCTTTTTTGCCTGAAAGTTTAATTTGAGAGATATTTTTTACTATAATTTTGTCTTTATTTATTTGATAAGGATAAAAACTTGCTTTATTTTTTCCAAGCAAAAGCGTCGCTACTTCGCTAGCTAAACGACCTAAAATTTTACCAGTCGCATCTAAGGTCTGAATCTGACTCTCAGACCTAAGGATTGATTTTTTTTCCATAAAATTATGGTTGCAGGGTTAATTCGTTCCCCTCAATTAAAATATTAACCTGTTTAATAGACCCAAACTGAGAAAGAGTGTTGATAGTTGCTGAACTAATCGCTTCCCTCCAGCAACTTCCTCCACTAAAGGCAGATATCTCTTTAGAAAAATTAAGAGTAGCAACTCCGTCTTTAATATCAAGAGCAAGTAATTTTACTTCATCTCCCATTTTTTTATTGGTAGCGAGTTTATAGGCAGCTATTTGTTCTTTAGTCGGAATGCTAGTGGTATAGCCATCTTCTTTTTCTTTAGTTGTTGGCCCTTCAAGCAATTGTTTAATAGTGGTTGTGGCCTGCGTTTTTAAACTGTAAGCATTAGCTATTCGTCTCATTACTGGCGAATCACATTTACAAGAGCGACTTTTGGTGGATTCAGTGTGACAGAAATAAATTTCTCTGAGTGCCGTTTCAGTGGTTTTGGCATAAATTTGATTGATTTTCGTTATTTCATTAATAGAAGCACTGTAAACAAAGTAAATCGTTACACCACCAATTAAAGCTACTAAAATTAAAATTAAAGTAGCTGTTAAGAAAGAAATTTTGTTAAACATTTCTTTAAAATTAATTTTTAAAATATATATTAAACAAATTCAATTATAGCTAATTTAGCTCCATCGCCTGCTCGGCGGCCAATTTTAACAACTCGGAGATAGCCACCTTTTCTTTCTTTATATTTCGGACCTAAAACTTCTACGACTTTCTTAGTTGCTTTTTTAGTTGGCAAAAATTTTAGGAGTCGACGATAATTTGTTAAATTATTTTCTTTGCCTAAAGTTATTAATTTTTCTACTAACGGCTTAACTGCTTTAGCTTTTGCTTCGGTGGTAGTAATTTTTTCATAAACAATTACGCTGGCAGCTAAATTTCTAAGTAGCGCCTTTCTGGCTTGGGCTTTTCTATCAAGTTTCACTGATTTTTTTTGATGTCGCATAAACAGGATTTATTTTTTTACCTTTTTTTTGGTTTTTAGGGTTTTAGTAGAGGGGGTTTTTGTTTTCTTTTCTGCTTTCTTTTTTGGCTTAATTTCTTTTTCCTTTTCTTCTTCTATCTTTATGTTCTCAACAAAAAAACTCAACTGTTCCATTAAAATTTGAACTGAGTTAAGTAGTGCCCGTTCCGGGCTAATGGTTCCATCGGTTTCAATATCAAAAATAATTTTTTCATAATTAGTTACCTGAGCAACTCTGACATTTTCAATTCGTAGCCCTACTTTTCTAACCGGAGTAAAAACAGCATCAATGGCAATAACGCCTACTTCCTGTTCTTCTGCTCTTTCTTCTACAGGCCAAAAACCACGGCTTTGTCTGGCATAAAGTTCCAGATTAAGCTCGGCATTTTTATGGGTTAGGGTGGCAAGGTGTTGCTCTGAATTGACTATTTCTGCATCAGAGGATGTCTTAATATCTTTGGCTGTTATTTTTTTTTCTCCTTTGACTGATAAAGTTAATTTAATCGGTTCATCGGTAAAAATTTTTAAACGAACTAATTTAAGATTTAAAATAATTTGAACCGCATCTTCTAAAATATAGGGAATGGCGGAGAATTCATGCGGCACCCCTTTGATTTTAACCGCCGTAATAGCACCTCCTGGCAAAGAAGAAAGCATTATTCTTCTTAAACTGTTACCAATGGTTGTGCCATAGCCGGGGTAAAAGGGTTCCACGGTGACAAGAGCTTGATTTGGTTTGATAGTTTTTTCAAAATTGATTTTAACAGGTAAGGGTATTTTTTCCATAAATTTAGATAATGAAATTATTTAGAATAAAATTCAACTATCATTTTAATATCAAAAATTTGTTCTGTCTCTGCAAGAGTTGGTTTTGCTAAGACAGTAACTGCTAAACTATCTTTATTTATTTCTAACCAACTTGGTAGTTTGTTTTTTTTCTCTTTCAATGTCTCTTTAATGTTAGTAAAAATTTTTTTACCAAGTTTAGTTGATTTAAATATTATTTGATCGCCGGCTTTAAGATGATAGGAAGGAATATTAATATTTTTATTACTAATTTGAAAATGGCCGTGGCTAACTAATTGTCGGGCTAATTTTCGGGACGATGCTAAGCCAGCCCTAAAAATAACATTATCAAGTCGTAATTCTAAAAGTTGAAGTAAATTTTCACCAGTATCTCCTTTTTGTTCCATTGCTTTTTGAAAATAATTGGTAAATTGTTTTTCGCGAAGATGATAGATTCGTTTAGTTATTTGTTTTTCTCGAAGTTGCGCTCCATAGCCACTCAAAGCACGTTTAGAGCGTTTAGATTTAGCCGTAGTTTTGATTCCCTGAATGCCCGGAGGATAATTTCTTTTAACAACAGCGCATTTAGCGCTAAAACAACGTTCGCCTTTTAAAAATAGCTTTTTACCTTCGCGGCGACATTTTTTACATTGTTTATCAATTTTACTCATAAAAAATAAATTTAATTAAACTCGTCGGGGACGAGGCGGTCGACAACCATTATGAGGAATTGGCGTGAGATCTTTAATAGAGACCACGTCTAAGCCGTTGGCATTTAAAGCTCGAATAGCCGCTTCTCGGCCAGAACCAACACCTTTAACAAAAACACTAACATTTTTTAAGCCGTAAATTTTAACTTTATCAACCGCATTTCTGACAATAATTGAAGCAGCGTAAGGCGTTGATTTTTTCGGCCCTTTAAAGCCGGCTTGTCCCGCGCTCGCACTGGCAAGGACACCGCCCGCCTGATCAGTTAAAGTAACAATTGTATTATTATAAGTCGCTTTAATATAAGCTCGACCATTGGTAACTTGGCGGGGTGTTTTTTTACCTTTCCCAATTTTTTTTATTGCTTTAGCCGGTTGTTCGGAAAACAAAGCTTCGGTTTTTTCAGCCGGTTGTTTTGTTGCTTTTTCATCCATAAAAATTTATCTACGAAATTACGAAAATATACGAAAATACGAAAAATTAAGTTAGGTTTTTTGAGCTGATGGTCGACGACCCGAACCCATAGTGCGGCGGACATTACCTCGGACAGTTCTAGTATTGGTCTTAGTTCGCTGACCTCTGACTGGTAGATGTTTAACGTGGCGAATACCTCGATAACAACCAATCTCTTTAAGTCGTTTAATGTTAGATAAAATTTCTCTCTTTAAATCACCTTCTACTCTATATTGTTTTTCAATAATCTCTCTTAAGGTATTAACTTCAACTTCGGAAAGCTGGGAACTTCGTTTATTAGGATCAATTTTTGCCAAAGCCAAAATTTTATTGGCTAAACTTTTGCCAATACCAAAAATATAGGTTAAGGCGATTTCAATTCTTTTGTTTGGTGGTAAATTGACTCCGGCAATTCGAGGCATAAACGCTTCGCTTAAAATTAAATATAAAAAATCAAAAATCAAAAATTATTTTTTATATTTGATTTTTAATTTTTGATTTTAGCTTTTGGGTGTAAACCCAAAAGCGCTTATCCTTGTCTTTGTTTGTGTTTTGGGTTTTTGCAAATTATAAAAAGGCGTTTTTTTCTTCGAACAACGCGGCAATCTTTACAAATTTTTTTCACCGAAGCTCTGACTTTCATAATATGTTAAACACGAAATTAGTGAATACAAAAAACAAATTTCCACGAAATTAATATAATATATTTTATTAAATATAACTTAATAGCGATAAATAATTCTGCCTTTGGTTAAATCATAAGGTGTCATCTGGACTTTAACTTCATCACCTGGCAAAAGCCGAATTTTATTAAGCCGCATCTTGCCCGAAAGATGAGCTAAAATTTCATGACCATTGTCTAACTTGACTTTAAAAGTTGCTGAGGGTAAAAGTTCTGTTACTTTACCTTTAAATTCCAGAAAATCTTTACTGGCAGGAGAACTTGCTTGTTGTTCCATAAAAAAACTAAAAAATTTGGAATCTATTGTTAGATATAATAAATTCCAAACAGAGCTATTTTAGCATAATTTTCTATCCCTGTCAACGTTTGTTGTTTATTTATGCTTTTATTTTAATTAATTTATTAAAAATTGTCAATTTATAGAGGGTATCACAAATCCCTAAAAATTTGTTAGATATAGAAAGCCGAAAGGTACTTTTGCTGAGTAGGATTTTTTGTTTTACTCCACCACCAAATAAACCTCGTCGCCCTCATGGACTTTCTGATCAACCTTAAGACCAGCGGATTGGCCGGCGATTGCTTCTGGGACTTGTTCGTGCTCAATTTGCAGGGAAGAAACTTGCTGAGTAAAATCGCGATCGCTGTCTTTAATCCGAATTGTCTCGCCCACTTTCAAAGTATCATTCAAAGCCAACACCGCCACTCCAATTTTGCTAAAATAGTGAGTAATTTTGCCAATTAATTTTTCTTCGGCCATAATCTCACCTCCTTCCTTACTTACAAATTAATAAATATTTTAAGGCCAAGATTAGTTAATTTTAGTACGAGGACTGTTTGAGCCCGCCGAAGGCGAGGCGAGTTCCGCAGAAGAAAATTAACTAATCTTGGACGATTTAAAAAGTACTTTATCATCTTCTTTTTTGGCTCAATTTTTGCCAAACAACCAATAAAGGGCTGGCTAAAAAAATTGAAGAATAAGTGCCGAAAAAAATGCCAATAACTAAGGCCAAACTAATTAATTTGGTTGATTGGCCGCCAAAGAGATAAATGGCTGAAACCGCAATGATGGCGGTCATTGAAGTGCTGATTGAACGACCTAAGGTCTGATTAACGCTGAAATTGACTGTCTCTTCAAACTGCTGGACGGTTTTAATTAAATTTTCTCTAATTCTGTCAAAAACAACAATTGAGTCATGAACTGAAAAACCAATCACGGTTAAAATCGCGGCAATAAATGAGGCCTCAATCTCAATATTAAAGAAATGTCCAAAAAAAGCAAACACACCCAAAGTTATAATCACATCATGAATCAAAGCCAAAACAGCCGCTACTCCATACTGCCAGGAAGGAACCGGCTTAGAGACCTTACGAAATGAAAAAGCAATGTAAATGGTAATGAAAATATTAGCCAAAACCAAAGCCCAAATGGTCCTTCGGGTTAATTCCTTACCAATAGTGGGACCAATGGAAGTAAATTGTTTTTCAATCAGCTCTGGCTTTTGATCAACACTTGCCAGAGACTGACTACCTTGATTCTGTTGGGCAGTACTTTCGGTTTTAATTAAACCGCGTAATTTTTCCAAAATTTTCTGATGCGTTTCTTCATCAATTGATTTTAATTTCAAAATCAGACCTCGTTCAGCTACTGGTTGAACAATTATTTCACCTAAATTTAAATCTTTTAATGCTTCCGTTACTTCTTGGCTGCCCGGACGATTAGCTTTAGCAAATTCTACCTCTAAAGAACTGCCGCCGATAAAATCAATGCCAATTCTAAGCCCCCATAAGAATAAAGCAATTATGCTCAAAACAAATAAAACGCCGGAAAAAGCAAAGTAATAATTTTTTTTACCAATAATATTAAACATATTATCTAAAAGCTTTTAAAAGTAATCGCGTCACAATGATCGCGGTAAACATTGAAATCAAAACGCCGATGATTAAAGTTACAGCAAAACCCTTAACAATACTGGTAGAAAACCAGATTAAAATTAAAGAAGTAATCATAGTGGAAATGTTGCTGTCGCGAATGGAAGGCCAGGCCCGTTTAAAACCGTCTTCAATTAGTTGAAAACCGCTTTTGCCTAATTTCTTTTCTTCGCGCATTCTGGCAAAAATCAAAATGTTGGCGTCAACGGCCATACCGATTGATAAGATAAAACCGGCAATGCCAGCCAAAGTTAAGGTAATGCCCAATAATTTAAAAATAGCCAAGGTTATGACGCCGTAAATCAGAAGAGCTATATCGGCCAATAAGCCATTGAGGCCATAAAGTAAAATCATAAACAAAGCCACGGCTGCCAAACCAATAAAACCAGCAGTTAAACTTTTTTCAAGTGAAAGACTGCCCAAAGTCGCGCCGATGGTATTTTGGCTGACTAACTTAATTGGCACCGGTAAAGCGCCGGCATTGAGCCGTTGAGCCAATAATTTGGCTTCAGTCAAAGTAAAATCGCCGCTGATAATAGCTTTACCTTCCTTAATCGCTTCCCGAACTGTGGGAATACTAATTGGTATACCGTCTAAAAAAATTGCCACTTTCTTGCCGACATTGCGAGAAGTAATTTCCGCAAACAAATTTTTACCTTCATCATTAAATTCTAAACTCACCTCTGGTGCTTGAGTATTAGGATCAAATTGAACATAACTCCTCTTTAAATGTTTGCCGGAAAGTTGAGTATTAAACCATAGAGGCGTTTCTGGCTGAAAATCTGCCTTGGATTTGGTTCTAATTAAAATATGACGGGCCCTAACTTCGGTGGTATCAGTACCATCTGGTTGCGGCCCACCGCGCGATTCTTCTTGTTTGATAATATGATAACCAAACAGACTTTGGACTAACTCCTTGGCGGTTTCCCCGTTTTTCAATTCAAAAGCGGCTTTTTCAAATTCCGGCACCATTTGTCCTTTTTTAAAAAATCCCAAATCGCCGCCGCTGGAAGCTGAACCCGGATCTTCTGAATTTTCTTTGGCTAATTCGGCAAAATCCGCTGCGGGCTTGAGAACTTCTTTTAGAATTTTTTCTGCCTTTTCTTTAGCTTTTTGATTATAGTCATCTAATTCTTTTTGTTCTTCAGGGGTTAATTCTTTTTGAGGCTTCAGATTTTCTTCTTTAAATTCCAAAAGTGGTGTCTCTCCGATCATTTTGATTGCCTGATTAACATCTTTAATGCCAGCTAATTCAACAACTACCAACCACTGGCCGCTGGTTTTACTGGTCTGGACAATTGGTTCAGCAACGCCGAAGGCATTGACGCGCCTTTCAATAACATCGCGCACCCCATCCATGGCTGAATTACGGTCAGCCGCTGGAATATTAGCAACATCAGCTTCATAAATCAAACGGCTGCCACCCTGTAAATCAAGCCCTAATTTAAATGGTTTACTATACATCTTGGGTAGCCCTAAGTTGGTCTTGGCATTAATCCAGTCAACACTCTGATTAAAATGAGTTGGAAAATCAAAGGCAGCTATTAGTAATGTTAAAATGAATAAACCAAATACTAGCCAGCGAATTTTGGCTTTGGGTTTTTGATCTGATTTAAATAACAACTTTTTAAAAAAAGAATTAAAATTCATAAATCAAATTATTTCTGTTCGCTACTAGAAGTGGGTTTAATTTCTGAGAGTAAAACATTTTCAACTAAAATGCCACGGTGATAAAAAATTTTTTCCAATTCCTGTTTGATTTCGGTCTCAACTTGACCGCGCGAAGTGGATATTAAATCCTTAAGATTATATTTAGTGGCTATCATTCTAACACGAGAGCGGATAGTCGGCCGGATAATTTTTCCCACAAATTCTTCGCCAATATTCTGCCAAATGTGGGGAATTTGCTCAATATCTAAACGAAGAAGAATCGTCCCTTCAACTAAAGCAGTGCGACTATCCGAGGAAACAATGCGAATCAACTCATCGCCCATTAATTTTTCGTTTTTAGAATCAAAATCTTTGCTGATGTTGTATTCTAAGGTTTGGGTGTTAAAGAGTTTGGCTTTCTGCCAAAAAGGAATTTTTAAGTGCAGCCCCGGTTTTAAAACTCGTTTTAAAACGCCCCGTCCTAAATCATAAACACAAGCCACATAACCAGGTGGCACTTTAATAAAAAATCCTTTTAAAACATCCTCAACCACAAAGGAATACATCATCTTATCAATTGCTTCAGCCATAATTTTTTTGATTTTTAATATTTATTCAATAGAATCCCTATTAATTTCCATTAGTATCCATTAGTATCAAAACACTTATTGATATTTGTAGATATTTATTGATATTATTTGCGTTTTAAGTTTTAGCTAGCGATTTTTTATTCGCCTTCAACATCGCCATCCTTAGCGGCCAAGCTATCAATGAAATAATAATAGAAAAAAATATTGAGGTTAAAATAAAAACTGATTTGACAGTCGGCAGATAATAAAGGACAAAGAAACTAAAAAGTGGAAAGAAAAGCCGATAAGCCATATCTGAACGGGTTAAAATTTCACTGCGGGCCTTCTGACTAAAATAAATTTCAAAATACAAAATTATACCGATCAAAGTCGGTAAAATTAAATCTTTGGTCGTTGCTAAATGAAAACCATTAAAATTTAATTGTTTAATGGGTAAAAAATTAAGGTTAACAAAATCAGGAACTATTATCCAGGGATATAAAGCGTCAAACTTACTAGTGAGACCGCCTAAAAAAACTTGATACAAAACAATCAAGACCAGAAGCTGAACTCCTAAAACCACGGTTTTAGCCCAAGGTCGAATCCGATATTTTTTCAAGGTCTCACGAATTATTTCTTTCATCAGCACCGGATCTTTTTTATAATCATCTTTGATTTTTTTAATTTCCTCGTTAAGACGCTCCCAGCGCAGTTTATCCCGTTCGGAAACAAAAGTAAAGGGCAAAAGCACTAATCGTAAAAGAATAGTTAAATAAATAACCGCCAGTCCCAAATTAAAATTAGTGTAATTGTTGTAAATCAGAATCAATAAATTCAGAAGCGGCTGGTACAAAAAATCATGCCAAATTAACTCAATCATATATTATTTTAAATATACAACAAACTTAAAAGAAAATCAAGACACTTTCCCCCTCCTTTTTCAAAGG